>NZ_MECT01000211.1:0-2679 GCF_001722145.1 Shigella sp. FC1544 | reverse complement strand
TTTCTGTTCCATAACAGGTGTCCACTAGTTGAAAAGGTGGGCACCTACGTTACCAATACAGGCTTAATGGCTACATACGGCGGTCAGTTTACGCTTACGGTAAAAATCCGGTGGGTAAAATTATTTTATCCACTTTTTACCCGTCATGGAGTGCGGCTGTCAACGATCTGACGCGAACCATGACGAACCGTGAATATACGGAAGGCTTGATATTCAGGGGATTTTGCGGACTGGTACGGATGGGAGCGAACTGATAAATGGTGTCCCCTGCAGGAATCGAACCTGCAATTAGCCCTTAGGAGGGGCTCGTTATATCCATTTAACTAAGAGGACAATGCGGCATGAGTATACCCGCTAATGGACTGCGGAGTAAGTACACTGCCGCTCGATTGCTTAAACCCTCGCCATTTATGCTGGTTTTTTATCATTTTTCTTAATGTTTTCCGCACGTTCTGCTTTTTGGCGTGCTTCTGCTTTGCGCTTGTTGCTCATGTCGTTACGGATCTGTGCATGACTCATTAACGCGAAGATAAAGGTGCCGCCGCAGATATTCCCCGCTAAAGTAGGTAGTGCGAAGGGCCAAATGAAATCGCTCCAGTGCAGCGTGCCGTTAAACACCAGATAGAGGATTTCTACAGAACCGACAACGATGTGGGTGGTGTCACCCAGTGCAATAAGCCAGGTCATCAATATAATCACCACAATCTTTGCCGCACCCGCTGCAGGAAACATCCAAACCATAGTGGCGATCAGCCAGCCGGAAATGATCGCGTTGGCAAACATCTCGCTGGGGGTGTTCTTCATCACATCCATGCCGATTTTGACAAATGCATCGTGAGTTTCTTCATTGAAGATAGGCATATATTCAAATGCCCATGCAGCAATACCTGTCCCGAGAATATTACCCAGCAGCACGACGCCCCATAATCGCATAAGTAAGCCGACGTTGCTCATTGTCGGTTTTTGCATGACGGGTAGTACCGCAGTCACGGTGTTTTCGGTAAATAATTGCTGGCGGGCCATAATGACGATAATAAAACCAAAGGTATAACCGAGATTCTCCAACAAGAAGCTGCCCGGCACGCCTTCCAGTTCGACATGAAATATCCCTTTTGCCAGTAACGAAGCGCCCATCGACAGACCCGCCGCAATGGCTGACCACAGTAGTGCCATTGCGTCGCGTTCCAGCTCTTTTTCACCATCCTGGCGGATATGTTCATGAATTGCCATCGCCCGGGAGGGGAGTCGATCTTCATCCATTTCTATTTTTTTGCCGCGCTCTTTTTCTTCGCTCTCAACTTCAATTTCGTCGCTGTGTTGATCAATTTTGTCGTTGTCCATGGTCTCTTCTCTTGAATTAGCACGTATAGCTAAAGCGTAGCGGCTTTTTTGCTCGCAACTGGCGGGAGTTACTCTGAAAATGTAGAAAAGGCCGCGTTTGCCTTTTTCTGTTTCTATAGAATCAAGTAGCCTACAGGGCGGCGGTTACCAGGCTATGATCAAATCAGCAAATCAGGGCGTCTGGACATCAGTTGACGTGCTGTTACAATCGCCCACACCTAAACAGGCGGATACGGTATCGTTCCGTCATGGATGGCAAACTGCATAAGCCATAAAAAAACAGGGAGACATTTATGAAGCTTCGCCTGTCGGCGCTTGCTCTGGGAACTACGCTTCTGGTGGGGTGTGCGAGTTCCGGTACAGATCAGCAAGGGCGTTCTGACCCGTTAGAAGGGTTCAACCGCACCATGTACAACTTCAACTTCAATGTATTAGACCCGTATATTGTTCGACCGGTCGCTGTCGCCTGGCGTGATTATGTTCCGCAACCGGCGCGTAACGGTTTGAGCAACTTTACCGGCAACCTTGAAGAACCTGCGGTGATGGTTAACTACTTCTTGCAGGGCGACCCTTATCAGGGGATGGTCCACTTTACCCGCTTTTTCCTGAACACCATTTTGGGGATGGGCGGCTTTATTGATGTTGCAGGGATGGCGAACCCGAAACTGCAACGGACTGAACCTCACCGCTTCGGTAGTACGCTTGGTCATTATGGCGTGGGTTATGGGCCTTACGTTCAGTTACCGTTCTACGGTAGCTTCACGCTGCGTGATGACGGTGGTGATATGGCGGATGGTCTTTACCCGGTTCTTTCCTGGCTGACCTGGCCGATGTCTGTGGGTAAATGGACGCTTGAAGGGATCGAAACCCGCGCTCAGCTGCTGGATTCCGATGGTCTGCTGCGTCAGTCGTCCGATCCTTATATTATGGTGCGCGAAGCGTACTTCCAGCGTCATGATTTCATCGCTAATGGCGGCGAACTCAAACCGCAGGAAAATCCGAACGCACAAGCGATTCAGGATGATTTAAAAGATATTGATTCTGAATAAGAAACAAATAAAAAAGGTGAGTCGCAAAACTCACCTGTTTTGTTGTTATCCCTCAATTACCACAAGTAAGGTAATGCTGCCAACTTACTGATTTAGTGTATGATGGTGATTTTAAGGTGCTTGCGTGGCTTCCATTTCCATCAGATGTCCTTCCTGCTCCGCTACTGAAGGCGTGGTGCGTAACGGCAAAAGCACTGCCGGACATCAGCGCTATCTCTGCTCTCATTGCCGTAAAACATGGCAACTACAGTTCACTTACACCGCCTCTCAGCCCGGTACGCACCAGAAA
>NZ_MECT01000210.1:0-31848 GCF_001722145.1 Shigella sp. FC1544 | reverse complement strand
ACTGTTACGACAACGCTCCGATGGAAAGCTTCTGGGGAACGCTGAAAAATGAGAGCCTGAGCCACTATCGTTTTAATAACCGGGATGAAGCCATCTCAGTAATACGGGAATACATTGAGATTTTCTACAATCGTCAGCGTCGTCACTCTCGTCTGGGGAATATCTCCCCGGCAGCCTTCAGGGAAAAATATCATCAGATGGCTGCTTAAAAAAAGAACAAATGGTAGTGTCCGCTATTGCCAGTACACCTCACCCGTCGCGTGCCCGGCAGGCCAATTTTGTCAGAGACAATCAGATCAACTGCGTTGCTGCGCTCCAGCACACGAATATTCGGATGGTTCTGCGCCTTGCTCACCAGCGTGGATTGTACTTCTCTACCGGTGGCGTCAGCGGCATGAAGAATACGACGGTGACTATGTCCACCTTCACGGGTCAGATGGTAGCTTTCTTCGCCATTCGGTTGAACGTGGGTATCAAACAAAACCCCCTGGTCAATTAACCATTGCACACAGGAACGAGCATTGCTGGCGACAAATTCAACTGCATGGCGATCGCAAATACCAGCCCCGGCAATCAATGTGTCTTCCACATGCGAGTCAATGCTGTCAGTTTCATCAAACACGGCGGCAATACCGCCCTGGGCATAAAATGTTGAACCTTCCGTTACCGGGCCTTTACTTAGAACGATGACCTGATGCTGGTCAGCCAGGCGTAGCGCCAGTGAAAGTCCGGCTGCGCCGCTACCAATAATCAACACGTCACATGAATGTTCAGGGAGAGTATTCATTTTCTTTGTCTAATTTACTAAACACGGTTTGGTCAGCATAGCATCATGTTGTGCGAATAAACACCTGCTATTTTAATATTTGTTACAGTTGCTAAACACGCTGATGCAGGGCGGCGAGAAAAAGAGAAGTTACTGGCTGGTGGAGGATTAGGTGGTGAAATAAAAAGGCCGTTGGGTTACTCTTCAGGCAGTTAAATGGGCATTTCTACACAGATAATGCGATGTTCAGATTCTGTAGACTTATAATGATAGATAATGATCCGTCTACAGCATGACAAACAAAAACAGATGCGTTACGGAACTTTACAAAAACGAGACACTCTAACCCTTTGCTTGCTCAAATTGCAGCTAATGGAGTGGCGTTTCGATAGCGCGTGGAAATTTGGTTTGGGGAGACTTTACCTCGGATGAGCGAGCAGTTAACGGACCAGGTCCTGGTTGAACGGGTCCAGAAGGGAGATCAGAAAGCCTTTAACTTACTGGTAGTGCGCTATCAGCATAAAGTGGCGAGTCTGGTTTCCCGCTATGTGCCGTCGGGTGATGTTCCCGATGTGGTACAAGAAGCTTTTATTAAAGCCTATCGTGCGCTGGATTCGTTCCGGGGAGATAGCGCTTTTTATACATGGCTGTATCGGATTGCTGTAAATACAGCGAAAAATTACCTGGTTGCTCAGGGGCGTCGTCCACCTTCCAGTGATGTGGATGCCATTGAAGCTGAAAACTTCGAAAGTGGCGGCGCGTTGAAAGAAATTTCGAACCCTGAGAACTTAATGTTGTCAGAAGAACTGAGACAGATAGTTTTCCGAACTATTGAGTCCCTCCCGGAAGATTTGCGCATGGCAATAACCTTGCGGGAGCTGGATGGCCTGAGCTATGAAGAGATAGCCGCTATCATGGATTGTCCGGTAGGTACGGTGCGTTCACGTATCTTCCGAGCGAGGGAAGCTATTGATAACAAAGTTCAACCGCTTATCAGGCGTTGACGATAGCGGGATACTGGATAAGGGTATTAGGCATGCAGAAAGAACAACTTTCCGCTTTAATGGATGGCGAAACGCTGGATAGTGAGCTGCTTAACGAACTGGCTCATAACCCAGAAATGCAGAAAACCTGGGAAAGCTATCACTTAATCCGTGACTCAATGCGGGGTGATACTCCCGAGGTGCTCCATTTCGATATCTCTTCACGCGTGATGGCCGCCATTGAAGAAGAGCCAGTACGTCAACCGGCGACATTGATCCCGGAAGCCCAGCCTGCGCCGCATCAATGGCAGAAAATGCCATTCTGGCAGAAAGTACGTCCGTGGGCGGCACAGCTTACCCAAATGGGCGTAGCAGCATGCGTATCGCTTGCAGTTATCGTTGGCGTCCAGCACTATAATGGACAATCTGAAACGTCCCAGCAGCCCGAAACGCCGGTATTTAATACACTGCCGATGATGGGTAAAGCCAGCCCGGTAAGCCTGGGAGTACCTTCTGAAGCGACCGCAAACAATGGTCAACAGCAGCAGGTACAGGAGCAGCGTCGTCGCATTAATGCAATGTTGCAGGATTACGAACTGCAACGCCGACTCCACTCTGAACAGCTTCAGTTTGAGCAGGCGCAAACCCAGCAAGCCGCTGTACAGGTGCCAGGAATTCAAACTTTAGGAACGCAATCGCAGTAATGAAGCAACTTTGGTTTGCCATGTCATTAGTGACAGGTAGCCTGTTATTCTCTGCTAACGCCTCGGCCACTCCCGCGTCCGGGGCGTTATTACAGCAGATGAACCTGGCCAGTCAGTCACTGAATTACGAGCTGTCATTCATCAGCATCAATAAACAGGGTGTTGAGTCTCTGCGTTATCGACATGCACGCCTCGATAACCGTCCTCTTGCACAATTGTTGCAAATGGATGGCCCGCGCCGGGAAGTGGTACAGCGCGGCGATGAAATCAGCTATTTTGAACCGGGACTTGAACCGTTCACGCTTAATGGCGATTACATTGTTGATTCTCTGCCATCGCTCATCTATACCGATTTCAAACGCCTTTCTCCTTACTACGACTTTATCTCCGTCGGGCGCACGCGTATTGCTGATCGTCTTTGCGAAGTCATTCGCGTGGTTGCCCGAGATGGTACACGCTACAGCTACATCGTGTGGATGGACACCGAATCGAAATTACCGATGCGGGTTGATCTCCTTGATCGCGATGGTGAAACGCTGGAACAATTTCGCGTGATTGCTTTTAACGTCAATCAGGATATCAGCAGCAGTATGCAGACGCTGGCGAAGGCAAATTTGCCGCCGTTGCTTTCTGTTCCTGTAGGTGAAAAAGCTAAATTCAGCTGGACGCCAACCTGGTTGCCACAGGGTTTTAGCGAAGTTTCCAGTAGTCGACGTCCGCTACCGACGATGGACAACATGCCTATCGAATCACGTCTCTATTCTGACGGATTATTCAGCTTCTCGGTAAACGTTAACCGCGCTACGCCATCGAGCACCGATCAGATGTTGCGCACCGGACGCAGAACCGTCAGTACAAGCGTACGTGATAACGCCGAAATCACCATTGTCGGTGAACTGCCGCCGCAAACGGCGAAACGCATTGCCGAGAATATTAAGTTCGGGGCAGCGCAATGATCAAAGAGTGGGCTACCGTCGTCTCCTGGCAAAACGGGCAGGCGCTGGTCAGTTGTGATGTTAAAGCTTCATGCAGCAGCTGCGCTTCACGCGCCGGTTGCGGTAGCCGCGTGTTGAATAAACTTGGCCCGCAAACCACGCATACCATTGTCGTACCCTGTGATGAACCGTTAGTGCCGGGGCAAAAAGTGGAATTGGGGATCGCCGAAGGCAGCCTGCTTAGCTCCGCATTACTGGTTTATATGTCGCCGCTGGTGGGATTATTCCTCATCGCTTCGCTATTTCAGCTACTCTTTGCTTCTGACGTCGCAGCATTATGTGGTGCGGTCCTCGGCGGTATTGGCGGGTTCCTGATTGCGCGCGGCTACTCGCGTAAGTTTGCTGCCCGGGCAGAATGGCAACCGATCATCTTAAGCGTGGCATTGCCGCCTGGCCTTGTGCGATTTGAAACATCTTCGGAAGACGCGAGCCAGTGATTTCACTGGCTTTGTTGCATTTTGCATAACAAATGCGAGGACGTTTCCAGATACCACAATCCATACGGTATGAACATTTCCTCGCCTCAATGTTGTAGTGTAGAATGCGGCGTTTCTATTAATACAGACGTTAAGCTCAGAACAGCGACTTCTAAAAGCCTGGTTAACCGGGCATTAAGGCACAATAATCATACTTTATGAAGAATATACGTAACTTTTCGATCATAGCTCACATTGACCACGGTAAATCGACGCTGTCTGACCGTATTATCCAGATCTGCGGTGGCCTGTCTGACCGTGAAATGGAGGCGCAGGTTCTCGATTCCATGGATCTTGAGCGTGAGCGTGGCATTACCATCAAAGCGCAAAGCGTGACGCTGGACTACAAAGCGTCTGACGGCGAAACCTATCAGCTTAACTTTATCGACACCCCGGGCCACGTAGACTTCTCCTATGAAGTTTCCCGTTCGCTGGCTGCCTGTGAAGGTGCATTGCTGGTGGTCGACGCCGGGCAGGGCGTGGAAGCGCAAACCCTGGCAAACTGCTACACCGCCATGGAAATGGATCTCGAAGTGGTGCCAGTACTGAACAAGATTGACCTGCCGGCAGCCGATCCTGAACGCGTGGCGGAAGAAATTGAAGATATCGTCGGCATCGACGCCACTGACGCGGTGCGCTGTTCAGCGAAAACCGGCGTTGGCGTGCAGGACGTTCTCGAACGTCTGGTGCGCGACATTCCGCCGCCGGAAGGCGATCCGGAAGGCCCGTTGCAGGCACTAATTATCGACTCATGGTTCGACAACTACCTGGGCGTTGTTTCACTTATCCGTATTAAAAACGGCACCCTGCGTAAGGGCGACAAAGTGAAAGTCATGAGTACCGGGCAGACCTATAACGCCGACCGTCTGGGCATCTTCACGCCGAAACAGGTTGACCGCACTGAACTGAAATGTGGCGAAGTAGGCTGGCTGGTATGTGCGATTAAAGATATCCACGGCGCTCCAGTCGGCGATACCTTAACGCTGGCGCGTAATCCGGCAGAAAAGGCGCTGCCTGGCTTTAAGAAAGTCAAACCGCAGGTATACGCCGGTCTGTTCCCGGTAAGTTCCGACGACTATGAAGCCTTCCGTGACGCGCTGGGTAAACTCAGCCTGAATGATGCCTCACTGTTCTATGAGCCGGAAAGCTCCAGCGCGCTGGGCTTTGGTTTCCGCTGCGGCTTCCTTGGCCTGCTGCACATGGAGATCATCCAGGAACGTCTGGAACGTGAATACGATCTGGATCTGATCACCACTGCGCCGACCGTAGTGTATGAAGTTGAAACCACGTCAAGGGAAGTTATCTACGTCGACAGCCCATCCAAGCTGCCTGCGGTAAATAACATTTACGAACTGCGCGAGCCGATTGCAGAGTGTCACATGCTGCTGCCGCAGGCATATCTCGGCAACGTTATTACGCTGTGCGTAGAAAAACGCGGCGTGCAGACCAATATGGTTTACCACGGTAATCAGGTGGCGCTGACGTACGAGATCCCGATGGCGGAAGTGGTGCTCGACTTCTTCGATCGCCTGAAATCTACCTCGCGTGGTTATGCGTCTCTGGATTACAACTTCAAACGCTTCCAGGCGTCCGACATGGTACGTGTAGACGTATTAATCAACGGTGAACGTGTTGATGCGTTGGCGCTGATCACCCACCGTGATAATTCGCAAAACCGCGGTCGCGAGTTGGTGGAGAAGATGAAAGATCTGATCCCACGCCAGCAGTTTGATATCGCCATTCAGGCAGCGATTGGTACGCACATTATTGCGCGATCCACCGTGAAACAGCTGCGTAAAAACGTACTGGCTAAATGTTATGGCGGCGATATCAGCCGTAAGAAAAAGCTGCTGCAGAAGCAGAAAGAAGGTAAGAAACGCATGAAGCAGATCGGTAACGTCGAGCTGCCGCAGGAAGCGTTCCTCGCCATTCTGCACGTCGGCAAAGACAACAAATAACCCTTAGGAGTTGGCATGGCGAATATGTTTGCCCTGATTCTGGTGATTGCCACACTGGTGACGGGCATTTTATGGTGCGTGGATAAATTCTTTTTCGCACCTAAACGGCGGGAACGTCAGGCAGCGGCGCAGGCGGCTGCCGGTGACTCACTGGATAAAGCAACCCTGAAAAAGGTTGCGCCGAAGCCTGGCTGGCTGGAAACCGGTGCTTCTGTTTTTCCGGTGCTGGCTATCGTATTGATTGTACGTTCGTTTATTTATGAACCGTTCCAGATCCCGTCAGGTTCGATGATGCCGACTCTGTTAATCGGTGATTTTATTCTGGTAGAGAAGTTTGCTTATGGCATTAAAGATCCTATCTACCAGAAAACGCTGATCGAAACCGGTCATCCGAAACGCGGCGATATCGTGGTCTTTAAATATCCGGAAGATCCAAAGCTTGATTACATCAAGCGCGCGGTGGGTTTACCGGGCGATAAAGTCACTTACGATCCGGTCTCAAAAGAGCTGACGATTCAACCGGGATGCAGTTCCGGCCAGGCGTGTGAAAACGCGCTACCGGTCACCTACTCCAACGTGGAACCGAGCGATTTCGTTCAGACCTTCTCACGCCGTAATGGTGGGGAAGCGACCAGCGGATTCTTTGAAGTGCCGAAAAACGAAACCAAAGAAAATGGAATTCGTCTTTCCGAGCGTAAAGAGACACTGGGTGATGTGACGCACCGAATTCTGACAGTGCCGATTGCGCAGGACCAGGTGGGGATGTATTACCAGCAGCCAGGGCAACAACTGGCAACCTGGATTGTTCCGCCGGGACAATACTTCATGATGGGCGACAACCGCGACAACAGCGCGGACAGCCGTTACTGGGGTTTTGTGCCTGAAGCGAATCTGGTCGGTCGGGCAACGGCTATCTGGATGAGTTTCGATAAGCAAGAAGGCGAATGGCCGACAGGTGTGCGCTTAAGTCGCATTGGCGGCATCCATTAATAGCCCATCTTCGTTCACGTTGTCGCCGTTATGGCGACAACGTGAATTATTTATGAGATAAATCTCCCGTGGCTAACGACATCCCCCGTCGTTGTGTATAGAATATTCCCCCGAAGTTTAAGGTTGGCACCTCCAGGTTGCCACGGCACACGAAACAGCGTTGGTCCCCATATACCGGTAAACTGAAACTGCAGCGAAGCAGTTAGCAGAGCCATGTATATCAGGTCTGTTTCGTGTGCTGAATTGTTGACGCATTTATTTATTGGTATCGCATGAACCCCATCGTAATTAATCGGCTTCAACGGAAGCTGGGCTACACTTTTAATCATCAGGAACTGTTGCAGCAGGCATTAACTCATCGTAGTGCCAGCAGCAAACATAACGAGCGTTTAGAATTTTTAGGCGACTCTATTCTGAGCTACGTTATCGCCAATGCGCTTTATCACCGTTTCCCTTGTGTGGATGAAGGCGATATGAGCCGGATGCGCGCCACGCTGGTCCGTGGCAATACGCTGGCGGAACTGGCGCGCGAATTTGAGTTAGGCGAGTGCTTACGTTTAGGGCCAGGTGAACTTAAAAGCGGTGGATTTCGTCGTGAGTCAATTCTCGCCGATACCGTCGAAGCATTAATTGGTGGCGTATTCCTCGACAGTGATATTCAAACCGTCGAGAAATTAATCCTCAACTGGTATCAAACTCGTTTGGACGAAATTAGCCCAGGCGATAAACAAAAAGATCCGAAAACGCGCTTGCAAGAATATTTGCAGGGTCGCCATCTGCCGCTGCCGACTTATCTGGTAGTCCAGGTACGTGGCGAAGCGCACGATCAGGAATTTACTATCCACTGCCAGGTCAGCGGCCTGAGTGAACCGGTGGTTGGCACAGGTTCAAGCCGTCGTAAGGCTGAGCAGGCTGCCGCCGAACAGGCGTTGAAAAAACTGGAGCTGGAATGAGCATCGATAAAAGTTACTGCGGATTTATTGCCATCGTCGGACGTCCGAACGTTGGCAAATCCACATTGTTGAACAAACTGCTGGGGCAGAAGATCTCCATCACCTCCCGCAAAGCGCAAACAACTCGTCACCGCATTGTGGGGATCCATACTGAAGGCGCGTATCAGGCGATCTACGTTGATACCCCTGGCCTGCATATGGAAGAAAAACGCGCTATTAACCGCCTGATGAACAAAGCGGCGAGCAGCTCTATTGGCGACGTTGAGCTGGTGATTTTTGTCGTTGAAGGCACCCGCTGGACGCCGGACGACGAAATGGTGCTCAACAAACTGCGCGATGGCAAAGCGCCGGTGATCCTCGCGGTGAACAAAGTGGATAACGTGCAGGAAAAAGCCGATCTGCTGCCGCACTTACAGTTCCTGGCAAGTCAGATGAACTTCCTCGATATCGTGCCGATCTCTGCTGAAACCGGGCTGAATGTCGACACTATCGCAGCAATCGTGCGTAAGCATCTGCCTGAAGCGACCCATCACTTCCCGGAAGATTACATCACCGATCGCTCACAGCGTTTTATGGCGTCTGAAATCATCCGCGAAAAACTGATGCGTTTCCTCGGCGCTGAACTGCCGTACTCCGTGACCGTGGAGATCGAACGTTTCGTCTCTAACGAACGCGGTGGTTATGACATCAATGGTTTGATTCTCGTTGAGCGTGAAGGGCAGAAGAAGATGGTTATTGGCAACAAAGGGGCCAAGATCAAAACCATCGGGATTGAAGCGCGTAAAGACATGCAGGAAATGTTCGAAGCGCCTGTCCACCTTGAACTGTGGGTAAAAGTGAAATCCGGTTGGGCCGACGACGAACGCGCACTGCGCAGTCTCGGTTACGTTGACGATCTTTAAGAGTCACTCCGATGGAAGGCTGGCAGCGCGCATTTGTCCTGCATAGTCGCCCGTGGAGCGAAACCAGCCTGATGCTGGACGTCTTCACGGAGGAATCGGGTCGCGTGCGTCTGGTTGCCAAAGGCGCACGCTCTAAACGCTCTACTCTGAAAGGTGCATTACAGCCTTTCACCCCTCTCTTGCTACGTTTCGGCGGGCGTGGCGAAGTCAAAACGCTGCGCAGTGCTGAAGCTGTCTCGCTGGCGCTGCCATTAAGCAGTATCACGCTTTACAGCGGTCTGTACATCAACGAACTTCTCTCCCGCGTACTGGAATACGAGACGCGCTTCTCTGAACTCTTTTTCGATTATTTGCACTGCATTCAGTCTCTTGCAGGTGCCACTGGTACGCCAGAACCCGCTCTGCGCCGCTTTGAACTGGCACTGCTCGGGCATCTGGGCTATGGCGTCAATTTTACCTATTGCGCGGGTAGCGGCGAGCCGGTAGATGACACCATGACGTATCGTTATCGCGAAGAAAAAGGGTTTATCGCAAGCGTCGTTATCGACAATAAAACGTTCACCGGAAGGCAGTTAAAAGCGTTAAACGCGCGGGAATTTCCTGACGCAGACACACTACGCGCCGCGAAACGCTTTACCCGCATGGCGCTTAAGCCGTATCTTGGCGGTAAACCATTAAAGAGCAGGGAACTGTTCCGGCAGTTTATGCCTAAGCGAACGGTGAAAACACATTATGAATGATGAGGATTGTCATGGCTGAATTACTGTTAGGCGTCAACATTGACCATATTGCAACGCTGCGTAACGCACGCGGTACTGCTTACCCGGATCCGGTGCAGGCGGCGTTTATTGCCGAGCAGGCGGGAGCGGACGGCATTACAGTGCATTTACGTGAAGATCGCCGCCACATTACTGACCGCGATGTGCGCATCCTGCGGCAGACGCTGGATACCCGAATGAATCTGGAGATGGCAGTGACCGAAGAGATGCTGGCGATCGCCGTTGAGACGAAGCCACATTTTTGCTGCCTGGTACCGGAAAAGCGTCAGGAAGTAACAACCGAAGGCGGCCTGGACGTTGCAGGGCAGCGTGAAAAAATGCGCGATGCCTGCAAACGTCTGACAGATGCCGGGATTCAGGTTTCTCTCTTTATCGACGCCGATGAAGAGCAGATCAAAGCTGCGGCAGAGGTTGGCGCACCGTTTATCGAGATCCACACCGGTTGCTATGCTGATGCCAAAACTGACGCCGAACAGGCGCAAGAGCTGGTGCGTATCGCCAAAGCCGCGACCTTTGCCGCTAGTCTCGGTCTGAAAGTTAACGCCGGACACGGTCTGACCTATCACAACGTGAAAGCCATTGCCGCCATCCCTGAGATGCATGAACTGAATATCGGTCATGCCATTATTGGCCGTGCAGTGATGACCGGACTGAAAGATGCGGTGGCAGAAATGAAGCGTCTGATGCTGGAAGCGCGTGGCTAATGGCAATATTAGGTTTAGGCATGGATATCGTAGAGATCGCTCGCATAGAAGCAGTGATCGCCCGATCCGGTGAGCGCCTGGCACGCCGCGTATTAAGCGATAACGAATGGGCAATCTGGAAAACGCACCACCAGCCGGTGCGTTTTCTGGCGAAGCGTTTTGCTGTGAAAGAAGCCGCAGCAAAAGCGTTTGGCACCGGGATCCGCAATGGTCTGGCGTTTAATCAATTTGAAGTATTCAATGATGAGCTCGGCAAACCACGGCTACGGCTATGGGGTGAGGCATTAAAACTGGCGGAAAAGCTCGGCGTTGTAAATATGCATGTAACGCTGGCAGATGAACGCCACTATGCTTGTGCCACGGTAATTATTGAAAGTTAAAATAATACCGTTCTCTTTAAAAAGTAAAACCCCCGAACTGGTAAGGAACGGGGGTTTTACTTTTTAACTTTAATTTTGTGCAGCATGCACCCTCAACAACAGCGATTATGGATCAGTGTACTTATCTTTTACAAGCAATTTGCAATCTTTAGCATAAAAACTCGAGCCTTTACGAAGAAAGCAATATTGATGGAAAGATTAACGTGACCGCCAATTCGTAAGTACATTAAAATTGGCTTCGTTATTGAAGATTTTGCTGTGCTTTACACCATGCCACAGAATTCCCCCATTGAAACGAGTGGTGTCGTCAAAGCTCTGGTGTGGAGTGCAGCATGCACCCTCAATAACTCGCACGTTCAGTTTTGGGGAGATGTAAGGGCTAATCTGAACGGCTGCATTCCTTGTTTAAGGAAAAACGAATGACTGATTGCCGATACCTGATTAAACGGGTCATCAAAATCATCATTGCTGTTTTACAGCTGATCCTTCTGTTCTTATAACACAAGGAAACGTACTTAAGGTGCGTCCGGTGAACCAATCGGACGCGCCTTTAATAACTATAAATAAGTGTCTTGGCAGATACTATATAAATTAACTTAGTGAATGATTATGCTAATGTCATCAATTAAATAAATATAATGGCGTTAAGGCTTCCCAGTAATATAATTAATACTCTACTTCCAGAGTAGAATATTAAATTTTATCCGCGTGGTGCATCAGCACAAATTTATCCCACAACTGTTCTTCTGTCTCGACATGCGCCGGATCTTTCACAATAGTATTGGGGATCGGGCACACCTTCTGGCAGGTTGGTGTCTCGTAGTGCCCTACGCATTCGGTACACTTATCGCTGTTAATCTCGTAGATATGATCTCCCATTGAAATCGCCTCATTCGGGCATTCGGGTTCACACATATCACAATTGATGCATTTTTTAGTGATTAACAACGCCATAAGGAAACTCTCAAAACAACACAAACCGGGCGGGCATTATACGCGCATTATTTACTCAGACCAGTTTTTTCACCAGCGCTTCACTATGACGAATACGTTCTGGTGCCAGTTCCAGATCCTGCTGAATCAGCGCAATGAACAGCAAATCCGTTAACATTCCCTGAGCGTGACAAGCAGAGATTGAAGCACTGTTTGTCGCTTGTTCTTCGGCAATGGTATACAGGCAATGAGAAGCACGCTGTTGCAGGGCATTCGGAGTAAAGCCGGTAATCGCCAGCACTTTTCCGCCCACTCGCAGCATCTCATCTGCCGCCAGGTTTAACTCGCGTCGTACACCGGTGTAGGAAATGGCTAATAACAGATCGTCAGGGGACGACGCCTGTACTGTTGCGAGTAGCGCATGCATATCGCGCACTGCGGCAGCATTGAAGCCAATCTTCATCAGCTTCCAGGCAAAGTTTTGCGCCACCAGACCCGAAGCGCCAATACCGGTCAGAATTATCCGCCGCGCAGAGCGCAACATTGTTACGCATTCATGCAGTTTCTCTTCACTATTAACGTTTAGCGTTGCGTACATAGCGGCAGTATTTTCTTTAATCAGTTTTTCGCCGACCAGCCGTAACGGATCATCACCGCGGATTTGGTTATGAATGGGCACGGAGGGCGATTCCGGCTGGCTTGCCAGCGCTTCACTCAACGCCAACTTAAGCGCCGGAAAACCTTTATAGCCGAGTTTTTGCGCGAACTTCACGACGCTGGACTGACTGACTCCGGCTTCGTTGGCCAGTTGCTGAGAGCTTAAATGGCGCGCCGTATCAGGTTGTAGCAGCAGATAATCCGCCAGTTTTTTATCACTCTGGGCAAGCCCCTGGTAACGCTGACGGATACGAAGTAAGCCGTTCATATCTTTCCTCGCGATGAAATAGTGGCGACAACAGGCAATATGAGGCACACGCGAGTGAATTTTATATTCCATTGCCGCTAATTGCCATGAATTAAAAATTCCAGTTAGCCATGATGCGGTCGATTGTTGCCGGAAAAGTGATGATCTATCTGTTAGGCTATGTAGTAGCGAAAATTAATCAGGATGTTTCAGTCCAGAGGAGTATGGTTTGGCAACTCACGAGCGTCGTGTGGTGTTTTTTGACTTAGATGGAACATTGCATCAGCAGGATATGTTCGGCAGTTTTCTGCGCTATTTACTACGTCGCCAACCGCTGAATGCGTTACTTGTCCTGCCGTTGTTACCGATTATAGCCATTGCGTTATTGATAAAAGGTCGTGCGGCACGCTGGCCGATGAGTCTGCTTCTGTGGGGGTGCACTTTTGGTCACAGCGAAGCACGTTTACAGACGTTGCAGGCCGATTTCGTGCGCTGGTTTCGCGACAATGTTACCGCCTTTCCGCTGGTTCAGGAGCGATTAACCACCTACCTGTTAAGTTCCGATGCTGATATCTGGTTGATTACCGGCTCTCCGCAGCCGCTGGTTGAAGCGGTTTATTTCGATACGCCCTGGCTGCCGCGGGTTAATCTTATCGCCAGCCAAATTCAGCGTGGCTATGGTGGTTGGGTATTGACGATGCGTTGTCTGGGACATGAAAAGGTCGCACAACTGGAGCGCAAAATCGGCACTCCGCTGCGGCTGTACAGTGGCTATAGCGACAGTAATCAGGACAATCCGCTGCTTTATTTCTGTCAGCATCGTTGGCGAGTAACCCCGCGCGGTGAACTCCAGCAACTGGAATAGAGTAAAGCATAGCGTCCGTGTATAATGCGCCGCGCTTTTATAACCGGAGTTTTCTTTTTGTCTGAAGTCGAATTTAGCCACGAATACTGGATGCGTCACGCGCTGACGCTGGCGAAACGTGCCTGGGATGAGCGGGAAGTGCCGGTCGGCGCGGTATTAGTGCATAACAATCGGGTAATCGGCGAAGGCTGGAACCGCCCGATTGGTCGCCATGATCCCACCGCACATGCAGAAATCATGGCCCTGCGGCAGGGTGGTCTGGTGATGCAAAATTATCGTCTGATCGACGCCACGTTGTATGTCACGCTTGAACCATGTGTAATGTGTGCCGGAGCGATGATCCACAGTCGCATTGGTCGCGTGGTCTTTGGTGCGCGTGACGCGAAAACTGGCGCTGCGGGATCTTTAATGGATGTGCTGCATCATCCGGGTATGAATCACCGAGTGGAAATTACGGAAGGAATACTGGCGGATGAGTGCGCGGCGTTGCTCAGTGACTTCTTTCGCATGCGCCGCCAGGAAATTAAAGCGCAGAAAAAAGCGCAATCCTCGACGGATTAATTTTGTTTCTCTTCACTCCCTTTCCTGGAAAACAGCAGAGAGGGAGAATGGGTCAAATAGTTTGATGACGACTGGGAAAGAAACGAGAGAAAAGGAAATTTCTCTTTGCCCAACTCCGTAGGCGATACCGCCGGATAATCCTGCGCCAGTTGCATCGCCGCTTCTGTAGCCTGCTTCTCTTTCTCTTGCAGATAACCCACCAGGCTAATTTGATACTTACGAATATTTTCGACATAAGCGTAGGCTTCATGTCCACGAGCGTAGCCGTAAGTCAGCTTGCTGTAATAGGGTTTCTGGCTAAGTAAAGGCAGACGCTGTTTTACGTCAGCCCAACTGTCAGGATTCCCTTTGGTTTTTGCCGTCAGGGCGCGGGCATCCAGCATATGCGCATAGCCCATATTGTACGCAGCGAGGGCAAACCAGATCCGCTCGTTCTCCGGCACACTTTCCGGCACTTTACTCATCATATCCTGCAAATAACGCACGCCACCGCTGATGCTCTGTTCGGCATCGGTACGATCCGTAATGCCGAGGCTTTGCGCGGTATTTTTGGTTAACATCATCATGCCGCGCACACCCGTCGGTGAAGTGGCCTGTGCATCCCAGTGCGATTCCTGATAAGCAATAGCGGCCAGCAAACGCCAGTCAATATCTTCGGCGTATTTCTCAAACAGGGGCTTTAACTGCGGCAGTACCGCATCGACGGCGCGTAAAAATGTGCGCGTATCGACGTAATCAAAATCATCGCCATGCCCCAGGTATTTCTCTTCAATGCGTGCCAGCGTACCGTCTTCATTCATTTCGTTGAAGAAGTCGAGCAGGGCGGCGGAAAGGGTATTATCGCCATCTAACGGGCTAAACCAAGTCACCGGTTGTTCATCGGTGATATCGAGCGCTACGGCGAGCTCCGGGTGAACGCGCTGAAACAGGCTGATGGCGACAGAATCAGCAATGGTGTAATCGAGTTTTCCTTCGATGACATCTTCCATTAATTCCGCAGAGCCTTTTTTGTCGTCTACCTTCCAGCTTAATTCCGGGAATTTTGTTTCTTTTAGGGTCTGGAGATCGTTAACCACCACATGACCCGGTGCAACGGTGAGTTGCTCCGCCGTCAGGTTGCACAGCGTACGTGGGCGATACTGACCCACTTTATAAACCAGTTGTTGTGACACGGAATAATAGGTAGGGCCAGGCTGATAATTTTTTACCCGCTCACTGTTATAGACCAGTCCTGCCGCCAGCAGGTCGGCGTTACCATTATCAAGGTCGTCAAACAGCTGGCTGATATTCTGCCGCACGGTCACTTTCAGTTTTACGCCGAGGTAATCGGCAAACTGTTTCGCCAGTTCGTAATCCAGGCCAAAAGGTTTCCCGTTGATTTCGTTATAAGTCAGGGGAGTATGAATGGTGCTCACACGCAACACTCCCCGCGCTTGAATGGCGGCGATACGGTTGTCGGCTTTACCAAACCAGGGAATGGATGGCCAGAGAGCGACCGCGAGCAGCAGTGCCAGAATGCCGATGAACAGATAATTAATCTTTAATTTTTTCAATTAGTTAATTCTCTGTGTCGTGCGCGTCCCAGCTTGAAAAAACGTAATAATAGTGAAAGGTTTACTCATAAATGAGCGGCATTTTGCGTAAACCTGCGCCAGATGGCAACTTATTACAGCCATTGGCGGCACGCGTTGCTAATTCACGATAGTGATTTTATTTCCACGCAAACGGTTTCGTCAGCGCATCAGATTCTTTATAATGACGCCCGTTTCCCCCCCTTGGGTACACCGAAAGCTTAGAAGACGAGAGACTTATGATGGAAATTCTGCGTGGTTCGCCTGCACTGTCGGCATTCCGAATCAACAAACTGCTGGCACGTTTTCAGGCTGCCAGGCTCCCGGTTCACAATATTTACGCCGAGTATGTCCATTTTGCTGACCTCAATGCGCCGTTAAACGATGATGAGCACGCACAACTTGAACGCCTGCTGAAATATGGTCCGGCACTCGCCAGCCACGCCCCGCAAGGCAAACTCCTGCTGGTGACCCCGCGTCCTGGCACCATCTCTCCCTGGTCTTCGAAAGCGACCGATATTGCCCATAACTGCGGGCTACAACAGGTAAACCGCCTTGAGCGCGGCGTTGCTTACTATATAGAAGCCGGTACGCTGACCAATGAACAATGGCAGCAGGTTACCGCTGAACTGCACGACCGCATGATGGAAACTGTCTTTTTTGATTTAGATGATGCAGAGCAGTTGTTTGCCCACCATCAACCGACTCCGGTCACAAGCGTTGATTTGCTGGGGCAGGGCCGTCAGGCGCTGATCGACGCTAACCTGCGTCTTGGCCTGGCTCTGGCGGAAGATGAAATTGACTATCTGCAGGATGCTTTCACAAAGCTTGGTCGTAACCCGAACGACATCGAGCTGTATATGTTCGCTCAGGCGAACTCTGAGCACTGCCGCCACAAAATTTTTAACGCCGACTGGATTATCGACGGTGAACAACAGCCGAAATCGCTGTTCAGGATGATCAAAAATACTTTCGAAACCACGCCAGATCACGTTCTCTCTGCTTATAAAGATAACGCCGCCGTAATGGAAGGTTCTGAAGTGGGCCGCTACTTTGCTGACCACGAAACGGGCCGCTATGATTTCCATCAGGAACCGGCGCATATTCTGATGAAAGTCGAAACTCACAACCACCCGACGGCGATTTCTCCGTGGCCGGGCGCGGCGACCGGTTCCGGCGGTGAAATCCGCGATGAAGGTGCCACCGGGCGCGGCGCGAAGCCGAAAGCGGGTTTGGTTGGTTTCTCCGTTTCCAACCTGCGAATTCTTGGCTTCGAACAGCCATGGGAAGAAGATTTCGGTAAGCCTGAGCGCATTGTCACCGCGCTGGACATCATGACCGAAGGCCCGCTGGGCGGTGCGGCGTTTAACAACGAATTTGGTCGTCCGGCACTGAACGGCTACTTCCGTACTTATGAAGAAAAAGTGAACAGCCACAACGGCGAAGAGCTGCGCGGTTATCACAAACCGATCATGCTGGCGGGCGGGATCGGCAACATTCGCGCCGATCACGTACAAAAAGGCGAGATCAACGTTGGCGCGAAGCTGGTCGTTCTCGGCGGCCCGGCAATGAACATCGGTCTTGGCGGCGGCGCGGCGTCTTCCATGGCGTCTGGTCAGTCTGATGCCGACCTCGACTTTGCTTCCGTACAGCGCGACAACCCGGAGATGGAGCGTCGCTGCCAGGAAGTGATTGACCGTTGCTGGCAGCTTGGTGATGCCAACCCAATACTGTTTATCCACGACGTTGGCGCAGGCGGTCTTTCTAACGCTATGCCGGAACTGGTGAGCGACGGCGGGCGTGGCGGTAAATTTGAACTGCGCGACATTCTGAGCGACGAGCCAGGCATGAGCCCGCTGGAAATCTGGTGTAACGAATCCCAGGAACGCTACGTGCTCGCGGTTGCTGCCGATCAATTACCGCTGTTTGACGAACTGTGTAAGCGTGAGCGCGCACCCTACGCGGTGATTGGTGAAGCGACCGAAGAACTGCATCTTTCTCTACACGATCGTCATTTTGATAATCAGCCGATCGATCTGCCGCTGGACGTCCTGCTTGGTAAAACGCCGAAGATGACCCGCGATGTACAAACGCTGAAAGCGAAGGGCGATGCGCTGGTCCGTGAAGGGATCACCATTGCAGACGCGGTGAAACGCATACTGCATTTGCCGACCGTGGCGGAGAAAACTTTCCTGGTGACCATCGGTGACCGCAGCGTAACTGGCATGGTAGCGCGCGATCAGATGGTGGGTCCGTGGCAGGTGCCGGTCGCTAACTGCGCGGTCACTACCGCCAGCCTCGACAGCTACTACGGTGAAGCGATGGCGATTGGCGAGCGTGCGCCGGTTGCGCTGCTGGATTTCGCCGCCTCTGCCCGTCTGGCGGTCGGTGAAGCGTTAACCAATATTGCCGCAACACAGATTGGCGATATCAAGCGCATTAAACTTTCCGCCAACTGGATGGCGGCGGCAGGCCACCCTGGTGAAGATGCGGGCCTGTATGAAGCCGTTAAAGCCGTGGGCGAAGAGCTTTGTCCGGCGCTGGGCCTGACGATCCCGGTGGGTAAAGACTCTATGTCGATGAAAACCCGCTGGCAGGAAGGTAACGAAGAGCGCGAAATGACGTCGCCGCTGTCGCTGGTGATTTCTGCATTTGCCCGCGTGGAAGATGTGCGTCACACCATCACGCCACAGCTTTCTACCGAAGATAACGCACTATTGCTGATTGATTTGGGCAAAGGCAATAACGCGCTGGGCGCAACGGCGCTGGCGCAGGTTTATCGTCAGCTTGGCGACAAACCGGCAGATGTACGCGACGTCGCGCAACTGAAAGGCTTCTATGACGCGATTCAGGCGCTGGTTGCACAGCGTAAGCTGCTCGCATACCACGACCGCTCTGATGGCGGCCTGCTGGTAACGCTGGCGGAAATGGCCTTTGCTGGTCATTGCGGCATTAACGCGGATATTGCCTCTCTGGGCGACGATCGCCTGGCGGCGTTGTTTAACGAAGAACTGGGTGCGGTGATTCAGGTTCGTGCCGCTGACCGTGAAGCGGTCGAGTCCGTACTGGCACAGCATGGGCTTGCTGATTGTGTCCATTATGTAGGGCAGGCGGTTTCCGGTGACCGTTTTGTGATTACCGCCAACGGGCAGACTGTATTCAGCGAAAGCCGCACCACGTTGCGTGTCTGGTGGGCAGAAACTACCTGGCAGATGCAGCGCCTGCGTGACAACCCGGAGTGTGCCGATCAGGAGCATCAGGCGAAATCTAACGACGCCGATCCGGGCCTGAATGTAAAACTGTCGTTCGATATCAACGAAGATGTGGCAGCACCGTATATTGCCACTGGCGCACGTCCGAAAGTTGCCGTACTGCGTGAGCAGGGCGTGAACTCGCATGTTGAAATGGCGGCAGCTTTCCACCGTGCAGGCTTTGATGCTATCGACGTGCATATGAGTGACCTGCTGACCGGACGCACGGGCCTGGAAGATTTCCACGCCCTGGTCGCGTGCGGTGGTTTCTCCTACGGTGATGTGCTGGGTGCCGGTGAAGGTTGGGCGAAGTCAATCCTGTTCAATGACCGTGTACGCGATGAGTTTGCAACCTTCTTCCACCGTCCGCAAACGCTGGCGCTGGGGGTATGTAACGGTTGCCAGATGATGTCTAACCTGCGCGAACTGATCCCAGGTAGTGAGTTGTGGCCACGTTTTGTGCGCAATACCTCCGATCGCTTTGAAGCGCGTTTCAGCCTGGTTGAAGTAACCCAAAGCCCGTCTCTGCTGTTGCAGGGGATGGTGGGCTCGCAAATGCCGATTGCTGTCTCTCATGGTGAAGGGCGCGTGGAAGTGCGTGATGCGGCGCATCTGGCGGCACTGGAAAGCAAAGGGCTGGTGGCACTGCGCTATGTCGATAACTTCGGCAAAGTCACTGAAACCTACCCGGCTAACCCGAACGGTTCACCGAACGGTATTACGGCAGTCACGACTGAAAGTGGTCGAGTCACCATTATGATGCCGCACCCGGAACGTGTTTTCCGTACTGTCAGCAACTCCTGGCATCCGGAAAACTGGGGCGAGGATGGCCCATGGATGCGCATTTTCCGCAATGCGCGTAAGCAGTTGGGGTAATTCATCAGTTCATTGGTTTTGCAGCCCGGATGCGGCATTAAGCACCAACCACTATCATAAGCTCCCAACCCCGGGAGCTTTTTTGTGTCTGTAAATCACGACAATGGGTGGTTTACCGTGTCGCTTTCTGGCGACACTTAAGTGATTGATTTTATTGCAATCTAATAAGTTTATCTTAAGTTGTCTCTTTTTAGCGACACAGTGGCTGATTTACATTCAAATAGCGAAGAAGCCATAAATCCCTCAAAGCAACGTATAATCAGTACGTTACCAAACTATTTTCTTTATTGGCACAGTTACTGCATAATAGTAAGCAGTGGCTCATTCACCGACTTATGTCAGCCCCTTCGGGACGTGCTACATAAAATTCGAATGACGCACAACAAGGTGCCTGCCGTCCAACTTCTGATATCAGCGTAGCTATATCAACCATCGGGCGAAACGTCGAGTTAGGCACCGCCTTATTCCATAACAAAGCCGGGTAATTCCCGGCTTTGTTGTATCTGAACTTCCCCTCGGTTAGCATCACGCTATTCGCGTCTGACGAGAGTAACACCTTGAAACGCTGGCCCGTTTTTCCCCGCTCATTACGACAACTGGTAATGCTGGCATTTTTGCTAATTCTACTACCCCTGTTGGTGCTGGCATGGCAAGCCTGGCAAAGCCTGAATGCGCTTAGCGATCAGGCGGCGCTGGTTAACCGCACTACGCTTATTGATGCCCGGCGTAGTGAAGCGATGACCAACGCGGCGCTGGAGATGGAGCGTAGCTACCGTCAGTATTGCGTGCTGGACGACCCTACGCTTGCGAAGGTTTATCAAAGCCAGCGCAAGCGTTACAGCGAAATGCTCGATGCCCACGCAGGCGTACTGCCAGACGATAAACTTTACCAGGCATTGCGTCAGGATTTGAACAATCTGGCCCAACTTCAGTGTAACAACAGTGGTCCCGATGCTGCCGCCGCCGCGCGTCTTGAAGCCTTTGCCAGTGCCAATACCGAAATGGTGCAGGCCACGCGCACAGTGGTGTTCTCTCGTGGGCAGCAACTTCAGCGTGAAATCGCCGAACGTGGGCAATATTTTGGTTGGCAATCGCTGGTGCTATTTCTGGTGAGTCTGGTGATGGTGCTACTTTTCACGCGGATGATTATCGGGCCGGTGAAAAATATCGAGCGCATGATCAACCGTCTGGGGGAAGGGCGTTCTCTGGGCAATAGCGTTTCGTTCAGTGGACCGAGCGAGTTACGCTCGGTTGGGCAACGTATTCTTTGGTTAAGTGAGCGCCTGTCATGGCTGGAATCCCAACGCCATCAATTTTTAAGACATTTATCTCATGAATTAAAAACGCCACTGGCGAGTATGCGCGAGGGCACTGAATTACTGGCTGACCAGGTTGTCGGGCCGCTTACGCCAGAGCAAAAAGAGGTGGTGAGCATTCTTGATAGCAGCAGCCGCAATTTGCAAAAACTGATCGAACAACTACTTGATTACAACCGTAAACAGGCGGACAGTGCGGTGGAACTGGAGAATGTTGAATTAGCACCGCTGGTGGAGACAGTGGTTTCTGCTCATAGCCTGCCCGCACGGGCTAAAATGATGCATACCGACGTCGATCTCAAAGCAACAGCTTGCCTGGCGGAGCCAATGCTGCTGATGAGCGTACTGGATAATCTTTACTCCAATGCGGTGCACTACGGGGCTGAATCCGGTAACATTTGCCTTCGCAGCAGTTCACATGGTGCGCGGGTTTATATTGATGTCATCAATACAGGCACGCCCATTCCGCAAGAGGAACGCGCCATGATCTTCGAACCCTTTTTTCAGGGAAGCCACCAGCGAAAAGGGGCGGTGAAGGGCAGCGGTCTGGGATTAAGCATTGCCAGGGATTGTATTCGCCGTATGCAAGGGGAACTGTATCTGGTCGACGAGAGCGGGCAAGACGTTTGTTTCCGCATTGAATTACCGTCGTCGAAAAACACGAAATAATGCTAACAGCCTATCCTATCAGGCTATTTTATTTGTCAGTTCGGCCCCGGGCAGTGCTCGAAATCTTCACGTACGATATGTACGCTCCGGTTTCTCCGCGCTGCCATGTCCAGACTGTCTGCAACAATTACGCCCACTGGGATAGGCTTTAAGTCTGGTGAATATGCGACACATTTTTCAACGATTATTGCTCCGACGGCTGTGGCTGGCAGGGCTGCCATGTCTGGCATTGCTGGGTTGCGTGCAGAATCACAATAAGCCAGCCATTGATACGCCAGCAGAAGAAAAAATTCCGGTTTATCAACTGGCTGACTATCTTTCTACTGAATGTAGCGACATCTGGGCGCTGCAAGGTAAATCAACCGAAACCAATCCGCTTTACTGGCTGCGGGCGATGGATTGTGCTGATCGTTTAATGCCTGCGCAGTCGCGTCAGCAAGCTCGCCAATATGACGACGGCAGCTGGCAAAATACCTTTAAACAAGGGATTTTGCTCGCCGACGCCAAAATTACGCCGTATGAGCGCCGCCAGCTGGTCGCGCGTATTGAAGCGTTAAGTACCGAGATCCCGGCACAGGTTCGCCCACTGTATCAACTCTGGCGCGACGGTCAGGCGCTGCAACTGCAACTGGCGGAAGAGCGCCAACGTTACAGTAAACTCCAGCAGTCCAGCGACAGCGAGCTGGATACATTGCGCCAGCAACATCACGTTCTACAGCAGCAACTGGAACTCACCACCCGCAAGCTGGAAAACCTGACCGATATTGAACGCCAGCTCTCGACCCGCAAACCGGCTGGAAATTTCTCGCCGGATACGCCGCACGAGAGTGAAAAGCCCGCGCCATCCACCCATGAGGTCACTCCTGATGAGCCATAAACCTGCGCATTTATTATTGGTCGATGACGATCCGGGATTGCTGAAACTGCTTGGCCTGCGCCTGACCAGCGAAGGCTACAGTGTGGTCACGGCGGAAAGTGGCGCTGAAGGATTACGGGTACTGAATCGCGAAAAAGTAGATTTAGTTATCAGCGACCTGCGGATGGATGAAATGGACGGTATGCAGCTATTTGCTGAAATCCAGAAAGTGCAGCCGGGAATGCCAGTAATTATTCTTACTGCGCATGGTTCTATCCCCGATGCCGTTGCTGCAACACAGCAGGGCGTTTTTAGTTTCCTCACCAAGCCTGTCGACAAAGACGCGCTATATCAGGCAATTGACGATGCGCTGGAGCAATCCGCGCCAGCCACCGATGAACGCTGGCGCGAGGCAATTGTCACCCGCAGCCCGCTGATGCTGCGTTTGCTGGAACAGGCGCGGCTGGTGGCGCAATCAGACGTCAGCGTTTTGATTAACGGTCAGAGCGGCACCGGGAAAGAGATTTTCGCCCAGGCTATCCACAACGCCAGCCCGCGCAACAGCAAACCATTTATTGCTATTAACTGTGGCGCATTGCCCGAGCAATTGCTGGAGTCGGAGCTGTTTGGTCATGCGCGTGGCGCGTTTACTGGCGCTGTCAGCAATCGCGAAGGTTTATTCCAGGCGGCGGAAGGCGGAACGCTATTTCTCGATGAAATTGGCGATATGCCTGCGCCGTTACAGGTCAAACTGCTGCGCGTGTTGCAGGAGCGTAAAGTGCGCCCGCTGGGCAGTAACCGCGATATTGATATCAATGTGCGGATTATTTCTGCCACTCACCGTGATCTGCCAAAAGCGATGGCGCGCGGGGAATTCCGCGAAGATCTCTATTACCGCCTCAACGTTGTCAGCCTGAAAATTCCGGCTCTGGCAGAGCGCACAGAAGACATTCCGCTTCTGGCAAATCACCTGTTGCGCCAGGCGGCAGAGCGACATAAACCGTTTGTCCGCGCGTTCTCCACTGATGCGATGAAACGCCTGATGACCGCTAGCTGGCCGGGTAATGTGCGCCAGTTGGTCAACGTGATTGAACAGTGCGTGGCGCTGACCTCATCTCCGGTTATTAGCGATGCATTAGTAGAGCAGGCGCTGGAGGGTGAAAACACGGCGCTGCCAACCTTTGTTGAGGCACGTAATCAGTTTGAACTCAACTATTTGCGTAAGCTGCTGCAAATTACCAAAGGCAACGTCACCCACGCGGCGAGAATGGCGGGGCGCAACCGGACAGAATTTTATAAACTGCTTTCCCGACACGAGCTGGATGCAAACGATTTCAAGGAATGAATTGGCGTTATGTGTTACGTTTAGCAGATCAAAAGACAGGCGACCTTTTCAAGGAATAGCATGAAAAAGATTGATGCGATTATAAAACCCTTCAAGCTGGACGATGTCCGCGAAGCACTGGCCGAAGTCGGTATTACCGGCATGACGGTGACCGAAGTGAAAGGCTTTGGTCGCCAGAAAGGCCATACCGAGCTGTACCGCGGCGCGGAGTATATGGTGGATTTTCTGCCGAAAGTGAAAATTGAGATTGTCGTACCGGACGACATTGTCGATACCTGTGTCGATACCATTATTCGCACGGCGCAAACCGGCAAAATCGGTGACGGTAAAATCTTCGTCTTTGACGTGGCACGGGTCATTCGCATCCGTACCGGTGAAGAGGACGACGCGGCAATTTAAACCGCGTCAAGGGTTGCCGGATGTTTCCATCCGGCAACATCAAATTACAGCACCTTATGCGGGCCAAAGCATTCGTAATGAATGTTTTCCTGCTTCACGCCCAGATCCACTAACTGTTTCGCGGTAAACTGCATGAAGCCAACCGGGCCGCAGAGATAGAACTGCATTGTCGGATCGCTGAACGCACCTTCCAGTTTGCTCAAATCCATCAGACCTTCGCTATCAAACTGACCTTTAGCGCGATCGGCTTCGCTCGGCTGACGATACCAGGTGTGCGCGGTAAAGCGCGGCAGTGACTGCCCCAGTTCCTTAACTTCATCGGCAAAGGCGTGAACATCGCCATTTTCTGCCGCATGGAACCAGTTCACTTGTGCTGTGTGGCCTGCTTTTGCCAGCGTGTCGAGCATTGCCAGCATTGGCGTTTGACCAACACCGGAAGAGATTAACGTCACTGGTGTGTCATCTGCGACAGCCATAAAGAAATCACCTGCCGGAGCGACCAGTTTCACGACATCGCCAACATTGGCGTGATTGTGCAACCAGTTGGATACCTGCCCACCCTCTTCGCGTTTCACCGCAATACGATAGCCTTTGCCATCCGGTTTGCGAGTCAAAGAGTACTGACGAATTTCCTGATGCGGGAAACCTTCCGGCTTCAGCCAGACGCCGAGATATTGCCCCGGACGGTATTCTGCCACTGCGCCACCGTCGACCGGCTCCAGTTCGAAGCTGGTGATAAGCGCGCTGCGCGGTGTTTTAGCCACAATGCGGAAATCGCGAGTACCTTCCCAACCACCGGCTTTGCTGGCGTTTTCGTTATAGATTTCCGCCTCGCGATTGATAAATACATTAGCCAGTACACCATAGGCTTTACCCCACGCGTCCAGCACTTCCTGCCCCGGGCTGAACATTTCGTCCAGCGTTGCCAACAGGTGTTCACCGACGATGTTGTACTGTTCCGGTTTGATCTGGAAGCTGGTGTGCTTCTGCGCGATTCTTTCTACCGCTGGCAGCAGCGCAGGCAGGTTTTCAATATTACTGGCGTAGGCGGCAATAGCGTTAAACAGGGCTTCACGTTGATCGCCATTACGCTGGTTACTCATGTTAAAAATTTCTTTGAGTTCTGGGTTATGAGTAAACATACGGTCGTAGAAATGGGCGGTTAACTTTGGCCCCGTTTCCACCAGTAAAGGGATGGTGGCTTTTACTGTAGCGATGGTTTGAGCGTCAAGCATATGGTCTTCCTTTTTTTGCATCTTAATTGATGTATCTCAAATGCATCTTATAAAAAATAGCCCTGCAATGTAAATGGTTCTTTGGTGTTTTTCAGAAAGAATGTGATGAAGTGAAAAATTTGCATCACAAACCTGAAAAGAAATCCGTTTCCGGTTGCAAGCTCTTTATTCTCCAAAGTCTTGCGTAGCCTGAAGGTAATCGTTTGCGTAAATTCCTTTGTCAAGACCTGTTATCGCACAATGATTCGGTTATACTGTTCGCCGTTGTCCAACAGGACCGCCTATAAAGGCCAAAAATTTTATTGTTAGCTGAGTCAGGAGATGCGGATGTTAAAGCGTGAAATGAACATTGCCGATTATGATGCCGAACTGTGGCAGGCTATGGAGCAGGAAAAAGTACGTCAGGAAGAGCACATCGAACTGATCGCCTCCGAAAACTACACCAGCCCGCGCGTAATGCAGGCGCAGGGTTCTCAGCTGACCAACAAATATGCTGAAGGTTATCCGGGCAAACGCTACTACGGCGGTTGCGAGTATGTTGATATCGTTGAACAACTGGCGATCGATCGTGCGAAAGAACTGTTCGGCGCTGACTACGCTAACGTCCAGCCGCACTCCGGCTCCCAGGCTAACTTTGCGGTCTACACCGCGCTGCTGGAACCAGGTGATACCGTTCTGGGTATGAACCTGGCGCATGGCGGTCACCTGACTCACGGTTCTCCGGTTAACTTCTCCGGTAAACTGTACAACATCGTTCCTTACGGTATCGATGCTACCGGTCATATCGACTACGCCGATCTGGAAAAACAAGCCAAAGAACACAAGCCGAAAATGATTATCGGTGGTTTCTCTGCATATTCCGGCGTGGTGGACTGGGCGAAAATGCGTGAAATCGCTGACAGCATCGGTGCTTACCTGTTCGTTGATATGGCGCACGTTGCGGGCCTGGTTGCTGCTGGCGTCTACCCGAACCCGGTTCCTCATGCTCACGTTGTTACTACCACCACTCACAAAACCCTGGCGGGTCCGCGCGGCGGCCTGATCCTGGCGAAAGGTGGTAGCGAAGAGCTGTACAAAAAACTGAACTCTGCCGTTTTCCCTGGTGGTCAGGGCGGTCCGTTGATGCACGTAATCGCCGGTAAAGCGGTTGCTCTGAAAGAAGCGATGGAGCCTGAGTTCAAAACTTACCAGCAGCAGGTCGCGAAAAACGCTAAAGCGATGGTAGAAGTGTTCCTCGAGCGCGGCTACAAAGTGGTTTCCGGCGGCACTGATAACCACCTGTTCCTGGTTGATCTGGTTGATAAAAACCTGACCGGTAAAGAAGCAGACGCCGCTCTGGGCCGTGCTAACATCACCGTCAACAAAAACAGCGTACCGAACGATCCGAAGAGCCCGTTTGTGACCTCCGGTATTCGCGTGGGTACTCCGGCAATTACGCGTCGCGGCTTCAAAGAAGCAGAAGCGAAAGAACTGGCTGGCTGGATGTGTGACGTGCTGGACAGCATCAATGATGAAGCCGTTATCGAGCGCATCAAAGGTAAAGTTCTCGACATCTGCGCACGTTACCCGGTTTACGCATAAGCGGAACGGTTAATCTGTTGAAAAAAGGCTTCCTTCGGGAAGCCTTTCTACGTTATCGCGCCATCAAATCTGTCGTAACTGCGCCTCAACATACAAATAGCCAATTCCCAGCACCTGTTGTGCGCGGCTTAATTGCCCGAAGCCAATTTGCGTCGCTTTCACGCTCGGTCCTTCGTCGCGGTCGAACGGGTTAAATCCTGTCTGGCGAATAATAGTATTAAGCCAGTTCTCACCAAAGGCACAACTGCGACCGTACAACCAAATCTGATTAATATTGAGGATGTTGAGGAAGTTATACAGACTCAAACCAATGGCATTGGCAGAGCGATCAACCCAGCTGGTGATCCACGGTTCTCCACTCTGCCAGGCAGCGATTAACTGCGCGGTTGTCAGTTTTTCAGGATCAAGCTGAGTATTAACCGGTTGTGATTTTAGCCATACCCGCGCCTGTTTTTTTAATGCACTTAACGAGGCGACGGTTTCCTGGCAGCCGTAACGTCCACAGTCGCAGACGACGCCATCCGGATTAACGATGGTGTGACCAATTTGTCCGCTACCATACAAACTGCCGCGATAAATTTGCTCGTTAATCACGAACGACGAGCCAATGCCGTAATCAACGTTGATCACGCAGAAATCCCGTTCCTGCGAATTATTTTGCCATTTCTCCGCCAGCGCCAGCATCACGCAGTCATTATCGACCATCACCCGAATGCCCAGCTTCTCTTCCAGCAGATACTTCACCTCAACCGGCGTTGTCCACGGCGCTTGCGGCATGGTTTGCGACACGCCGGTCACCGGATCAACCTGACCGTGGATTGCCAGCGCCAGATTGATGGTGCGGTCCGGCCACAATTTACGGTGGCGATGCCAGCATTTTTCGATTTCGGACAGCAGCGCCTGCGGCGTCGGTGCATCAATCTGTAAATACTCAAATTCACCTTTCGGACTTAAACAAGCATTAGCAACCTGACACTCAATACTGGTGGGCGTCACGTTCAGGCACAGCGTCCAGTCACCTTCCGGCGCAATCAGCCATGTACCGCTACTATGCCCGCGCGTCTGGCTTTCATCGTCAATATTCACCACCCGTTTTTCGCTTTCCAGTTCCTGCAAAATATTACTGACTGCCGGAATCGAAATTTGCGCCAGCCGGGCCAGCGTTGATTTATTGGCGCGCTTTTGCCGGTACAGCAGTTCCAGAATCACGCATTTGTTATGGTGGCGAATCTGTTGATTGTTAATGCAGGCTCTCATCTTCACTAAACCTTGTTTAGTTAATTGCGTGATTATTCCGCGAAAACATTGCCAGATTGTTCAATACACTGCCACAAATCTTTTAATTCAGTATGTCTTGTTAATATTGAGGGCACCATGACTCCAGTAAAAGTGTGGCAAGAGCGCGTTGAGATCCCGACCTATGAAACCGGGCCGCAGGATATACATCCCATGTTCCTGGAAAATCGCGTTTATCAGGGATCGTCCGGCGCGGTTTATCCCTACGGCGTGACCGATACGCTGAGCGAGCAGAAAACCCTGAAATCCTGGCAGGCGGTGTGGCTGGAAAACGACTACATCAAAGTGATGATCCTGCCGGAACTGGGCGGTCGGGTGCATCGCGCGTGGGATAAAGTGAAACAGCGCGATTTTGTTTATCACAATGAAGTCATTAAACCTGCGCTGGTGGGGCTGCTGGGGCCGTGGATTTCCGGTGGGATTGAGTTTAACTGGCCGCAACATCATCGCCCGACCACCTTTATGCCCGTTGATTTCACCCTCGAAGCCCATGAAGACGGTGCACAGACGGTGTGGGTAGGCGAAACGGAGCCGATGCATGGTTTACAGGTGATGACAGGTTTCACCCTGCGCCCTGACCGGGCGGCGCTGGAAATCGCCAGCCGCGTCTATAACGGTAACGCCACGCCGCGTCATTTCTTGTGGTGGGCCAACCCGGCAGTGAAAGGGGGGGAAGGGCATCAGAGCGTTTTCCCACCGGATGTGACTGCGGTGTTTGATCACGGCAAACGGGCCGTCTCCGCTTTCCCCATCGCCACCGGCACTTACTACAAAGTGGACTACTCCGCCGGAGTGGACATTTCTCGCTATAAAAATGTGCCTGTTCCAACCTCATATATGGCCGAAAAATCGCAGTACGATTTTGTCGCGCGTGGTGTCACGATGAAGATGGCGGTTTGCTGCACGTTGCCAACCACCATATTGCGCCAGGTAAAAAACAGTGGAGTTGGGGACACAGTGAATTTGGCCAGGCGTGGGATAAGAGTCTGACCGACAATAACGGCCCGTATATCGAACTGATGACCGGTATTTTTGCCGATAACCAGCCCGATTTTACCTGGCTTGATGCTTACGAAGAGAAGCGTTTTGAGCAGTATTTCCTGCCTTATCATTCTTTGGGCATGGTGCAAAATGCCTCCCGCGATGCGGTGATAAAACTCCAGCGTAGTAAGCGGGGGATTGAGTGGGGGCTGTATGCCATCTCTCCGTTGAACGGATACCGCCTGGCGATCCGCGAAATCGGCAAATGCAACGCGTTACTTGATGATGCCGTGGCACTGATGCCTGCGACCGCCATCCAGGGCGTGTTGCACGGTATCAATCCTGAAAGGCTGACCATTGAGCTCTCCGATGCCGACGGCAATATTGTACTGAGTTATCAGGAACATCAGCCGCAAGAGTTGCCGTTGCTGGACGTCGCCAAAGCGCCACTGGCAGCACAAGACATTACCAGTACAGATGAAGCCTGGTTTATCGGTCAGCATCTGGAGCAATATCATCACGCCAGCCGTTCACCGTTCGATTACTACCTGCGCGGCGTGGCGCTGGATCCGCTGGATTACCGCTGTAACCTGGCGCTGGCGATGCTGGAATATAACCGCGCCGATTTCCCGCAAGCGGTGGCGTATGCCACTCAGGCTCTGAAACGCGCACATGCGCTGAACAAAAATCCGCAGTGCGGACAGGCGAGTTTGATTCGCGCCAGTGCTTACGAACGTCAGGGACAATATCAACAAGCCGAAGAGGATTTCTGGCGTGCGGTCTGGAGCGGCAACAGCAAAGCCGGTGGCTATTATGGCCTGGCACGACTGGCGGCGCGTAATGGTAACTTCGACGCTGGTCTGGATTTTTGCCAACAAAGTCTTCGCGCCTGCCCAACCAATCAGGAAGTGCTTTGCCTGCATAATCTGCTGCTGGTGTTAAGTGGTCGTCAGGACAACGCGCGTGTGCAGCGCGAGAAACTGCTGCGCGATTATCCGCTGAACGCCACTCTGTGGTGGCTGAACTGGTTCGATGGTCGTAGCGAATCAGCTCTCGCGCAGTGGCGCGGTCTGTGTCAGGGACGTGACGTTAACGCCCTGATGACCGCCGGGCAACTGATTAACTGGGGAATGCCCACCCTGGCGGCAGAGATGCTGAACGCACTGGACTGCCAGCGCACGCTGCCGCTTTACCTGCAAGCCAGCTTGCTGCCGAAAGCCGAACGTGGCGAACTGGTCGCAAAAGCCATTGATGTCTTCCCGCAGTTTGTCCGTTTCCCGAATACGCTGGAAGAAGTGGCGGCGCTGGAGAGTATTGAAGAGTGCTGGTTTGCTCGCCATTTACTGGCCTGCTTCTACTACAACAAACGTAGCTACAACAAAGCCATTGCCTTTTGGCAACGTTGCGTAGAGATGTCGCCGGAGTTTGCCGACGGCTGGCGCGGGTTAGCGATCCATGCGTGGAATAAGCAACACGATTATGAGCTGGCCGCGCGTTATCTTGATAATGCTTATCAGCTTGCGCCGCAGGATGCACGTCTGCTTTTCGAACGGGATTTGCTTGATAAGTTAAGTGGAGCCACACCGGAGAAACGACTGGCGCGTCTGGAAAATAATCTGGAAATTGCGCTGAAACGCGACGACATGACCGCAGAACTGCTCAATTTGTGGCATCTCACGGGTCAGGCAGACAAAGCGGCGGACATTCTCGCCACGCGTAAATTCCACCCGTGGGAAGGCGGGGAAGGGAAGGTCACCAGTCAGTTTATCCTCAACCAGTTATTACGCGCCTGGCAGCATCTTGATGCCAGAGAGCCGCAGCAGGCCAGCGAACTGCTTCATGCCGCGCTGCATTATCCGGAGAATTTAAGCGAAGGCCGTTTACCGGGGCAAACTGATAACGACATCTGGTTCTGGCAGGCGATATGCGCCAACGCGCAGGGCGATGAAACTGAAGCGATGCGTTGTTTACGTCTGGCGGCGACCGGCGATCGCACCATTAACATCCACAGTTATTACAACGATCAGCCGGTTGATTATCTCTTCTGGCAAGGAATGGCGCTGCGACTGCTGGGTGAACAGCAAACCGCACAGCAACTGTTTAGTGAAATGAAACAGTGGGCGCAAGAGATGGCGAAAACCAGTATTGAGGCGGATTTCTTTGCTGTTTCACAACCTGACCTGTTATCGCTGTATGGCGATTTACAACAGCAGCATAAAGAAAAATGCCTGATGGTGGCGATGCTGGCGTCCGCGGGACTCGGGGAGGTTGCGCAATATGAGTCTGCTCGCGCTGAATTGACGGCGATTAATCCGGCCTGGCCGAAAGCGGCATTATTCACCACTGTGATGCCTTTTATTTTTAACTACGTTCACTAAACCCTATTAACTGTAATATTTGGTAATGCTGCCAACTTACTGATTTAGTGTATGATGGTGATTTTAAGGTGCTTGCGTGGCTTCCATTTCCATCAGATGTCCTTCCTGCTCCGCTACTGAAGGCGTGGTGCGTAACGGCAAAAGCACTGCCGGACATCAGCGCTATCTCTGCTCTCATTGCCGTAAAACATGGCAACTACAGTTCACTTACACCGCCTCTCAGCCCGGTACGCACCAGAAA
>NZ_MECT01000209.1:0-2719 GCF_001722145.1 Shigella sp. FC1544 | reverse complement strand
ACGGTTGTGGCGCACGTCTTCGGTGAACGCACTCTGGCCACACTGGAGCGTCTTCTGAGCCTGCTGTCGGCCTTTGAGGTCGTGGTATGGATGACGGATGGCTGGCCGCTGTATGAATCACGCCTGAAGGGAAAGCTGCACGTTATCAGCAAGCGTTACACTCAGCGCATTGAGCGACATAATCTGAATCTGAGACAACATCTGGCAAGGCTGGGACGGAAGTCACTGTCGTTCTCAAAATCGGTGGAGCTGCATGACAAGGTCATCGGGCATTATCTGAACATAAAACACTATCAGTAAGTTGGAGTCATTACCTGGCAAGTGCCTATAATACCCCCGTTGTTGCAATTTATGCTGATTACAAAACGCGATGGCCCGCAATGGCCGATGTTTCGGAGTCAGTCGTCGTTGGGCAAAAAATTGACAATATAAGTCTGGATGAATTCGCAAAGGCATTAAAAAGTGTTTTGGCGAGAATATGAGACAGTACTTATGCATAGTAATGCCGATCTGTTATGAACGGTGGTGTCATCAATACTCTGAGGCTGGTCAATCATCACAGAAAACCAGCCTTTGGATCAAAGCTGTACTCACCGGATACGATCATAGTCACACCGAACGCGAATCTGGCGGTATCGCATTTTTATTTATTCATTTTCGGTGAGAGAAGAGCAAGCTCTATAGAGGGAATGTAAAAAAGAGTGCCCCGAATGGAGCACTATTTAAGAAATTATAACGGAAAATCAGAGGTTTTTATAACATGTCGCATAAGCAAACCCAAGCTTTTCAAATACGCTTTGATCACCTGTTGCCAGGGAAACTACGTATTGTTCGTTTGAGTTTGCGGGACTAGATGACCAATACATATTTGATTGAAAACCAGCCTCAGTCGTGTAATGCCCCATATCTCCCCATTCACTGTACAGTGACCCGATGCCTCGGGAACGACTATGGTTTAAATGATCTGCACGGGGAAGTGTGTAGCTATTGCTACTGCAAAAATTTTCAGCAAGGCTGTATATCATGAAAGCATCGCCGGCGTTCACCCACCAACTCTTCACACGGATTTCGTATACATAGCTAGGGCCTCCTGATTTTGGCGTCGCCGTAATCCTTTCCCAATTGCTGCCGACATTTTTATATGTCACTTTACCGGTAGCATCAACATCGACCCAGGAGGCAGAGCTTGAAAACTCATAATCAGCCGCCGTTTTTCCAGGGGCAAAGTTGTCATTATTCAACTGATAATACGCCCCGGTGAATCCCTGCGAAGGGAATGTAGTTGTCGGTAGGTCAGTACCATTGACTGACACTGTACCGCTCATTATTTTGTCTTCTGCGCGAGTGAATTGTATTGTGGTACTCAGACCAGCTTGATGAACACCATTCAATACAGGGATCAGCGTTGCGATACCCTCTCCGCCGCCTGTAACAGTGGCTTTGTACTCGCCTGAGAAATTTTTACTGTAGTCAATTGCACTAACTTGCACATAGGGCACGTTGGTACCTGACTGCACAAATTCCAGCCCTTCAGAAACTTTGATCGGATTGCCTGATATATCGTGCAGAACAAGATGTAGCTCAGCACTATCGGTAAAGTCTCCTTTCAATGATGACCGATTGTTCTTAAGGACGGACTGCGAGGTGTCTGCCGGGCCAGCCACCAGCGTTATATCTACTGTTTGCATTCCACCAGCGGTCGTGACTGCGCTTACCGTGACGCTACCTGTCATCGCTCCTTTCACGCTTGTTGTCGCGATTCCGTTTTGATCGGTCACCGCTGTTAATGACGTTAATGTGGCAGAGCCGCTTTTTAAGGCGAAGTACACAGTTAAACCTTCGATCAGGTTACCACTGCCATCCTCAACCGTTGCCTTTAAGGTACTTAAATCACTGTTGGTGGCGGCGATAGTCGATGGAGCAGCGATAAAGCTAGCAACATGGGCGGTGCTTGAGTTGCCAGTGACTTTCACGATTGTCTGTGTCTGTATTGTTACACCGTTATGGAACGATGCAGTCACCGTATATGTACCGACTTTATTGCTGGTCAGAACGACTGGAGCCTGACCTGAAGAGTTGGTTCTCACTTTTCCGCCACTTAACGTCGCACCTTCTGGCGTTACGCTAAAGTTGATGACCTGACCCTCCACTGGAGTGCCATTTGCAGAAGTTAGCGTTGCCGTCAGAGTTGCACCTGTTGGGGAATTGACACCGATAAGCGGGCTGGACGCCGAGAGTGTCAGTTTTTGATCGATTACCACCAGATCCTTCTCATAAGAGGATCCATTCGCCAGGGATGCTTTCACCATATACGAACCGTTTCTTTCGGGCGTCATAGTGACCTCGGCTATACCATGCGTATCAGTAGAGACAATATTTTGGCTGATGGTCATGTGCTCTGGTGGCTCTGCACTGAATGTTACAGATTCATTAAGAATCGGATTGCCAAACTGGTCGTTGACGTGAGCTGAGGTGTACTGGCAATAGCGGACACTACCATTTGTTCTTTTTTAAGCAGCCATCTGATGATATTTTTCCCTGAAGGCTGCCGGGGAGATATTCCCCAGACGAGAGTGACGACGCTGACGATTGTAGAAAATCTCAATGTATTCCCGTATTACTGAGATGGCTTCATCCCGGTTATTAAAACGATAGTGGCTCAGGCTCTCATTTTTCAGCGTTCCCCAGAAGCTTTCCATCGGAGCGTTGTCGTAACAGT
>NZ_MECT01000208.1:0-2730 GCF_001722145.1 Shigella sp. FC1544 | reverse complement strand
CTGTATGAATCCCGCCTGAAGGGAAAGCTGCACGTAATCAGCAAGCGATATACGCAGCGAATTGAGCGGCATAACCTGAATCTGAGGCAGCACCTGGCACGGCTGGGACGGAAGTCGCTGTCGTTCTCAAAATCGGTGGAGCTGCATGACAAAGTCATCGGGCATTATCTGAACATAAAACACTATCAATAAGTTGGAGTCATTACCGTGTAAAGGATGGTCGTTTTATCGTGACGCCTCCTCTGTTTGCGATGAAGGGAAAAAAAGAGAATACCTTGCGTATTCTTGATGCAACAAATAACCAATTGCCACAGGACCGGGAAAGTTTATTCTGGATGAATGTTAAAGCGATTCCGTCAATGGATAAATCAAAATTGACTGAGAATACGCTACAGCTCGCAATTATCAGCCGCATTAAACTGTACTATAGCCCGGCTAAATTAGCGTTGCCACCCGATCAGGCCGCAGAAAAATTAAGATTTCGTCGTAGCGCGAATTCTCTGACGCTGATTAACCCGACACCCTATTATCTGACGGTAACAGAGTTGAATGCCGGAACCCGGGTTCTTGAAAATGCATTGGTGCCTCCAATGGGCGAAAGCACGGTTAAATTGCCTTCTGATGCAGGAAGCAATATTACTTACCGAACAATAAATGATTATGGCGCACTTACCCCCAAAATGACGGGCGTAATGGAATAACGCAGGGGGAATTTCTCGCCTGAATAAAAAGAATTGACTGCCGGGTAATTTTAAACCGGAGGAATAATGTCATATCTGAATTTAAGACTTTACCAGCGAAACACACAATGCTTGCATATTCGTAAGCATCGTTTGGCTGGTTTTTTTGTCCGGCTCGTTGTCGCCTGTGCTTTTGCCGCACAGGCACCTTTGTCATCTGCCGAACTCTATTTTAATCCGCGCTTTTTAGCGGATGATCCCCAGGCTGTGGCCGATTTATCGCGTTTTGAAAATGGGCAAGAATTACCGCCAGGGACGTATCGCGTCGATATCTATTTGAATAATGGTTATATGGCAACGCGTGATGTCACATTTAATACGGGCGACAGTGAACAAGGGATTGTTCCCTGCCTGACACGCGCGCAACTTGCCAGTATGGGGCTGAATGCGGCTTCTGTCTCCGGTATGAATCTGCTGGCAGATGATGCCTGCGTGCCATTAACCTCAATGATCCATGACGCTACTGCGCATCTGGATGTTGGTCAGCAGCGACTGAACCTGACGATCCCTCAGGCATTTATGAGTAATCGCGCGCGTGGTTATATTCCTCCTGAGTTATGGGATCCCGGTATTAATGCCGGATTGCTCAATTATAATTTCAGCGGAAATAGTGTACAGAATCGGATTGGGGGTAACAGCCATTATGCATATTTAAACCTACAGAGTGGGTTAAATATTGGTGCGTGGTGTTTACGCGACAATACCAGCTGGAGTTATAACAGTAGCGACAGATCATCAGGTAGCAAAAATAAATGGCAGCATATCAATACCTGGCTTGAGCGAGACATAATACCGTTACGTTCCCGGCTGACGCTGGGTGATGGTTATACCCAGGGCGATATTTGCGATGGTATTAACTTTCGCGGCGCACAATTGGCCTCAGATGACAATATGTTACCCGATAGCCAAAGAGGATTTGCCCCGGTGATCCACGGTATTGCTCGTGGTACTGCACAGGTCACTATTAAACAAAATGGGTATGACATTTATAATAGTACGGTGCCACCGGGGCCTTTTACCATCAACGATATCTATGCCGCAGGTAATAGTGGTGACTTGCAGGTAACGATCAAAGAGGCTGACGGCAGCACGCAGATTTTTACCGTACCCTATTCGTCAGTCCCGCTTTTGCAACGTGAAGGGCATACTCGTTATTCCATTACGGCAGGAGAATACCGTAGTGGAAATACGCAGCAGGAAAAACCCCGCTTTTTCCAAAGTACATTACTCCACGGCCTTCCGGCTGGCTGGACAATATATGGTGGAACGCAACTGGCGGATCGTTATCGTGCTTTTAATTTCGGTATCGGGAAAAACATGGGGACACTGGGCGCTCTGTCTGTGGATATGACGCAGGCTAATTCCACACTTCCCGATGACAGTCAGCATGACGGACAATCGGTGCGTTTTCTCTATAACAAATCGCTCAATGAGTCAGGCACGAATATTCAGTTAGTGGGTTACCGTTATTCGACCAGCGGATATTTTAATTTCGCTGATACAACATACAGTCGAATGAATGGCTACAACATCGAAACACAGGATGGAGTTATTCAGGTTAAGCCGAAATTCACCGACTATTACAACCTCGCTTATAACAAACGCGGGAAATTACAGCTCACCGTTACTCAGCAACTCGGGCGCACATCAACACTGTATTTGAGTGGTAGCCATCGGTAATGACTCCAACTTACTGATAGTGTTTTATGTTCAGATAATGCCCGATGACCTTGTCATGCAGCTCCACCGATTTTGAGAACGACAGTGACTTCCGTCCCAGCCTTGCCAGATGTTGTCTCAGATTCAGATTATGTCGCTCAATGCGCTGAGTGTAACGCTTGCTGATAACGTGCAGCTTTCCCTTCAGGCGTGATTCATACAGCGGCCAGCCATCCGTCATCCATACCACGACCTCAAAGGCCGACAGCAGGCTCAGAAGACGCTCCAGTGTGGCCAGAGTGCGTTCACCGAAGACGTGCGCCACAACCGT
>NZ_MECT01000207.1:0-2734 GCF_001722145.1 Shigella sp. FC1544 | reverse complement strand
ACTGTTACGACAACGCTCCGATGGAAAGCTTCTGGGGAACGCTGAAAAATGAGAGCCTGAGCCACTATCGTTTTAATAACCGGGATGAAGCCATCTCAGTAATACGGGAATACATTGAGATTTTCTACAATCGTCAGCGTCGTCACTCTCGTCTGGGGAATATCTCCCCGGCAGCCTTCAGGGAAAAATATCATCAGATGGCTGCTTAAAAAAAGAACAAATGGTAGTGTCCGCTATTGCCAGTACACCTCAATTATCCGTTACATGGTCGCCATGGGAACGGCACATTATGTCGTCATGATCGACCCCGCTTCCTTTATTGATGTCATTCCCTATAGCTCATGGCAAATTGATGCCGCCATTATTGGCAATGCCCATAACGTTGTCATAACCAGCAGCGATGAAATTGCTCAGGGAATTATTACCAGGCTACAAAAAACACCCGGTGAGCATATCGAAAATAATGGAATCATTTACGATATCCTGCCCTTCCCGGAGATGAATATTTCGATCATCACCTGGGCTTCAACGAAAATGTTGCAGAAAGGCTGGCATCGGCAAGTCTTTATTTGGTTACCGCTCGGGTTGGTGATTGGCCTGCTGGCAGCGATGTTTGTGCTGCGTATTTTGCGCCGTATCCAGTCACCGCATCATCGGCTGCAGGATGCTATCGAAAATCGTGATATTTGCGTGCACTATCAGCCGATTGTCTCCTTAGCCAATGGCAAAATTGTCGGTGCTGAGGCACTGGCGCGCTGGCCGCAGACAGACGGTAGTTGGTTGTCACCAGATAGTTTTATTCCGCTGGCACAGCAAACAGGCCTTTCTGAGCCATTGACGCTACTGATTATAAGAAGCGTCTTTGAAGATATGGGCGACTGGCTGCGTCAGCATCCACAGCAGCATATTTCGATCAATCTTGAATCCACCGTGCTCACCCCGGAAAAAATCCCGCAATTGCTGCGTGAAATGATCAATCACTATCAGGTTAATCCCAGACAGATCGCGCTTGAACTCACTGAACGCGAGTTTGCCGATCCGAAAACCAGCGCCCCGATAATTTCTCGCTACCGGGAGGCGGGCCATGAAATTTATCTTGATGATTTTGGTACGGGATATTCAAGTTTAAGTTATTTACAGGATCTGAATGTCGACATTCTGAAGATCGATAAATCTTTCGTTGATGCGCTGGAATATAAAAATGTCACGCCGCATATCATCGAAATGGCAAAAACACTGAAACTGAAAATGGTAGCGGAGGGAATCGAAACCAGTAAACAAGAAGAGTGGCTACGCCAGCATGGCGTGCACTACGGTCAGGGCTGGCTCTACAGCAAGGCATTACCGAAAGAAGATTTCTTACGCTGGGCCGAGCAACATTTGTGAATTTTTGGGCTGACGGCACGCCGCACAGCCCGTCACGCTACCTATTCGTCGATGATTGACTCGAATCCGCCATAGATCATTCGCTTGCCGTCAAACGGCATGGACTCGCCGAACTCTTTCATCCGTGGGTCCGACATCATCTTTTGATTAGCAGCGTCGCGGACCTCTTTTGAAGGGTATTCAATCCAGCTAAAGACAACCTCTTCATTCTCTTCCGCTTTCACCGCCATACGAAAATCGGTCACTTTGCCATCCGGTACATCGCTGGCCCAGCATTCGACAATACGAAGCGCGCCAAACTCTTTAAACAATGGCGCAGCCTTAGCGGCCATTTCCCGATAGGCATCCTTTTTATCGGCAGGAACGGCAACCACAAAACCATCAACATACTTCATCAGACATACCTCCGAAGCGTACTGCGCAGCCAGACAATTCTTGCAACGTCAGTTGTGGTTAAAGTTTAGCCATGTTGGTTTTTTTTGACGAAACGGTGGGAGGCAGAAATGGGTGGGGGCCCTGCCAGCTACATCCCGGCACACGCGTCATCTGCCTTGGCTGCTTCCTTCCGGACCTGACCTGGTAAACAGAGTAGCGTTGCGGGAGAACCAACAGAGCCCCCATTGAGAGCGTTGAGAACCAACGCGCAGGCGCATTATCACTGCTGCCCCGGCTAATTGCAACCCATCGCGTGCCAGATGCTGGTTTCTTGCGCAATGCGACTTCACTCGGGCGTTTTTTCCAGATTATGCTGAAAAATTACCTCAGGAAGAAAAGATGGAAAAAGAAGATTCATTTCCCCAACGCGTCTGGCAAATCGTCGCCGCTATTCCCGAAGGCTATGTCACCACTTACGGTGATGTGGCGAAACTGGCGGGATCGCCCCGCGCCGCGCGCCAGGTGGGCGGTGTGTTAAAGCGTCTCCCTGAAGGCAGCACCTTACCCTGGCACCGGGTGGTTAATCGCCACGGCACAATTTCGCTAACCGGACCGGATTTACAGCGTCAGCGACAGGCATTACTGGCAGAAGGTGTGATGGTATCGGGAAGCGGGCAAATCGACTTGCAGCGTTATCGCTGGAACTACTAACCCTCTCCGGGCGGAGTAATGCCAGTCAGTTAAGCAACTGACTGGCTCTTTTTCGGGGCTGTGGGGTATTTCCAGGGCCTCTCCTTTACCACTCTCGGGAAGGCCCTTCCCCTTCTCGTCTGTAATTTCACAAGTTGTCCCATACTTGCAAGATCGCGCATCAGCTCCGGTATACGTCCCGGTGAAGCGCCCTGCAATGTCATCAGCATTCTCATCACCATTCCGCATGATTCTGAGAAACTCAGTTGATTCGGCCAGTAAC
>NZ_MECT01000206.1:0-2748 GCF_001722145.1 Shigella sp. FC1544 | reverse complement strand
CAAGGCGAGCTTCATTTAACGCCTTACGCAGTTGCAGAATTTCAGATTCCAGTTCAGCCACCGTGCGGGAACCAGGAGTACCGAGCCCTTTTCTGGCGGCGGTAACCCATTGTCCTAAAGTGCCTTCAGGAAGGGATAATCGGGAAGCGCCTTCACTGATCGAAAGTTGATTTTCAAGAACCGTTCTGACAGCTTCGGCTTTGAACTCTTTAGAGTAACGTTGGTTTTTTCTGCTCATTATTAGCTCCTTCTGATGCCATTCTATTTCAGGAAGGAGTGTCCGTTAAACTCAGGCTACCTCAGACATACAACTGCATCAGGGAGGCAGCAGATCAACTTCCGGCATGGTTCCCATTAGCTATGGATTTAGCCCTTGTAACAGGACAACGTCGCGAAGACATAACGAATATGCGGTTCAGTGATATTTATGATGATCGTCTCCACATCAGGCAAATTAAGACAGGAATGATGATTGCTATCCCCCTGTCACTCAGCCTTCCTGTCGCTGGTTTACGACTTGGTGCAGTAGTTGAACAGTGCCGCATGGTAAGTAGGGGGGATTATCTAATCAGTGCCGGGATTAGAAAAAACAGCCCTGACGGCAGCATTCACCCGGACGGCCTGACAAAGAAATTTGTCGCAGCCAGAAAATTAACAGGTATCCAGTTCAGTGAAAACCCACCAACTTTTCACGAAGTCAGAAGCCTGGCTGGACGATTGTACAAAGAAACATGTGGAGAAGAATTTGCTCAGCGTCTACTTGGCCACACATCGGAGAAGACAACAAAAATGTATCTTGATGAGAGAGAAAAAACGTACTTACTGCTCTGATTTTAACGTAAATGGATTGTTAAATGTATTTTGGTTGTGATATAACCAAAAAAGACCGGAATACAGAAATTCGAGTAAATTTCGGGGAATTTCGGGGAGACATTTGCAACTAATTGATTTCAAATGCAATTAAAAAAAGACCGAATACAATTCCTGTATTCGGTCCAGAGAAATGGCTCTTGGGAGAGAGCCGTGCGCTAAAAGTTGGCATTAATGCAGGCTTAGTTGCCTTGCCCTTTAAGAATAGATGACGACGCCAGGTTTTCCAGTTTGCGTGCAAAATGGTCAATAAAAAGCGTGGTGGTCATCAGCTGAAATGTTAAAAACCGCCCGTTCTGGTGAAAGAACTGAGGCGGTTTTTTTATTGGAAATCAAAAGGCTATTTTAGGTAATTAACAGAGTTTTTCAGCTCGTTCTATAAACGGTGCCAGACTCATTTTTTCGCCGGGATTGTTAGGATCATCAATCTGAATCACCGAAATGGGTTGGGCATTGGTCTTCCCACTGGCAACTTCCTTTTGTGCGATATCGTTTAAAGGATACTGCACGAGGGTACTCGGATTAATAACATACAAAGCATTACCCGGTCGGCAAGTCAGCATCACCTCTTCGCGATTAAACGCCCATTTGTCTTTACCCACTTCAAAACGACTGACGGTAATCACCTGCGGTGCAGCCAGCGCCGCTGCAGAACTGGTGAGTAACAGAAACGCCAGAATACTTTTTTTCATCATTTTCGTAATCCATCAAAAAGGTTCGAGAGTCGCAAGCAGGCTGATGATCACCAGCACTACCGCACCTATCGCCCATTCGAGTTTAGTCATCCACACAAACCAGGGTGCCGCACGATCTTCATCCTGCCTCATGCGCGGTACAAGAACATAACGATTAGCCAGCGCAATGACCACCATAATCATCACCAGGATGGCTTTGAGCAATAAGAGTTGGCCCCAGTAAGTCGTAAGCGTGGGGGGAAATCCGGTAATCAACAATGCACTAAGCACGCCGCTTGCCAGTACGCCGATCACCGCAAAATGCCCGCACCATGAAAAACGCATCAGCGCCTGAATAGCCTGGTGTCGCCAACGGCCTTTGATGAGTTGCATACACCAGAGCACCGGCAGTAATCCCCCAAACCACGCCGCCGCACAAATCAGGTGAATCGCGTGATTAGTCTGATGGATTTTCGCCGTTACCCCTTCATTCAGCGTCGCATGCCCCACTCCCGCCAGCAGAATAAATTGCGCGGTAGTGAGCATAAACAGCAAACGTGGCATATTCCGCGGTTGCATAAGGGCGACGATCAACGTTACGAGGGCGAGAACAATTTGCCATAACCAGACGCCACCAAACTGCGTTTGCAAAACAGCCTGCCAAATGTTTGGCGAAAATACATCTGTCCATCCCGTTCCCATCAACCCGCCCTGAACGGCGAGCATTGCAGTGGCACTGATCAAACTCCAGACGGCAGCGTGCTGTTGTAAACGCAGAAAACGCTTCGCCAGCAAGCGACGAATCGTCAAGGGGGCCAGCCAGGCACCGTACATTGCGAAGCCAAAAACCAGCATCAGCGAGGTGAAATTAGACTGGCCCCCTGAATCTCCAGACAACCAGTATCACTTAAATAAGTGATAGTCTTAATACTAGTTTTTAGACTAGTCATTGGAGTACAGATGATTGATGTCTTAGGGCCGGAGAAACGCAGACGGCGTACCACACAGGAAAAGATCGCAATTGTTCAGCAGAGCTTTGAACCGGGGATGACGGTCTCCCTCGTTGCCCGGCAACATGGTGTAGCAGCCAGCCAGTTATTTCTCTGGCGTAAGCAATACCAGGAAGGAAGTCTTACTGCTGTGGCCGCCGGAGAACAGGTTGTTCCTGCCTCTGAACTTGCTGCCGCCATGAAGCAGATTAAAG
>NZ_MECT01000205.1:0-2777 GCF_001722145.1 Shigella sp. FC1544 | reverse complement strand
GTCACGCTGAAAATGCCGGCCTTTGAATGGGTTCATGTGCAGCTCCATCAGCAAAAGGGGATGATAAGTTTATCACCACCGACTATTTGCAACAGTGCCTGTTATTTCACTGGGTGCCGAAGGCGCGCTTTGGGTTAATGCCTCCGGCGAATGGATCGCCAAACCACCGTCAGTCGATGTCGTAAGCACCGTTGGCGCAGGGGATTCTATGGTTGGTGGCCTGATTTATGGCTTGCTGATGCGTGAATCCAGTGAACACACACTGCGTCTGGCGACAGCTGTTGCAGCCCTGGCGGTAAGTCAAAGCAATGTGGGTATTACCGATCGTCCGCAGTTGGCCGCAATGATGGCGCGCGTCGACTTACAACCTTTTAACTGACAGCAGGAGAGGCATAATGAAAACGCTGCTGATTATTGACGCTAATCTCGGTCAGGCACGCGCCTATATGGCGAAGACCCTGCTGGGCGCGGCGGCGCGAAAAGCAAAACTGGAAATCATCGACAATCCGAACGACGCAGAAATGGCGATTGTTCTCGGTGATTCCATCCCGAATGACAGCGCGCTGAACGGTAAAAATGTCTGGCTGGGTGATATTTCCCGGGCAGTTGCGCACCCTGAGCTGTTCCTGAGTGAAGCCAAAGGCCATGCGAAACCTTACACTGCGCCGGTCGCTGCGACAGCACCGGTTGCTGCCAGCGGTCCGAAACGCGTAGTTGCGGTGACTGCTTGCCCGACTGGCGTAGCACACACCTTTATGGCGGCTGAAGCCATTGAAACCGAAGCGAAAAAACGTGGCTGGTGGGTGAAAGTTGAAACCCGTGGTTCTGTTGGCGCGGGCAATGCAATCACCCCTGAAGAAGTCGCAGCAGCGGATCTGGTGATTGTGGCGGCAGATATCGAAGTGGATCTGGCGAAATTTGCTGGTAAACCGATGTATCGTACCTCTACCGGTCTGGCGCTGAAGAAAACCGCGCAGGAACTGGATAAAGCGGTTGCTGAAGCAACGCCGTATGAACCGGCGGGCAAAGCTCAAACGGCGACCACTGAAGGTAAGAAAGAGAGTGCAGGCGCTTACCGTCACTTGCTGACAGGCGTCTCTTATATGCTGCCGATGGTCGTCGCAGGTGGTCTGTGTATCGCGCTTTCTTTTGCTTTTGGTATCGAAGCGTTTAAAGAGCCGGGTACGTTGGCAGCGGCGCTGATGCAGATTGGCGGTGGTTCAGCCTTTGCGCTGATGGTGCCGGTACTGGCAGGTTATATTGCCTTCTCCATTGCCGATCGTCCGGGCCTCACGCCGGGTCTGATTGGCGGTATGCTGGCGGTCAGCACCGGTTCTGGCTTTATTGGCGGTATAATTGCTGGCTTCCTGGCTGGTTACATTGCGAAGTTAATCAGTACGCAACTGAAACTGCCACAGAGTATGGAGGCGCTGAAACCGATCCTGATCATTCCGCTAATTTCCAGTCTGGTGGTCGGTCTGGCGATGATCTACCTGATCGGTAAACCAGTTGCTGGCATTCTCGAAGGGCTGACTCACTGGCTGCAGACCATGGGGACTGCGAATGCGGTTCTGCTGGGGGCGATCCTCGGTGGCATGATGTGTACTGACATGGGCGGTCCGGTAAACAAAGCAGCGTACGCATTCGGTGTGGGTCTGCTGAGTACTCAAACATATGGCCCGATGGCGGCGATTATGGCGGCAGGTATGGTGCCACCGCTGGCAATGGGTCTGGCAACAATGGTGGCGCGTCGCAAATTCGACAAAGCGCAGCAGGAAGGTGGCAAAGCCGCTCTGGTATTGGGACTGTGCTTCATTTCGGAAGGTGCAATTCCGTTTGCTGCTCGTGATCCGATGCGTGTGCTGCCGTGCTGTATCGTGGGTGGGGCGCTGACTGGCGCAATCTCAATGGCGATTGGTGCGAAACTGATGGCACCGCACGGTGGTCTGTTTGTTCTGCTGATCCCTGGCGCTATTACGCCGGTACTGGGTTACCTAGTAGCAATTATTGCTGGTACGCTGGTGGCGGGTTTGGCCTATGCCTTCCTGAAACGTCCGGAAGTGGACGCAGTAGCGAAAGCAGCGTAATAAAAGGTGTGTTACAGGGCAGAAATTTCCTGCCCTGTAACATTTGATGAGCGCAAAGAGAATGACCGGTTTGTGAATGTAATTTTATGAATTTAAATGGTTTTATATTTCAGTAGAAACTTGAAACGTTCATCAAATACTAAGGTTATTTCCTCAAGGGCAGATTATTTTCTGCTTTTTTTATTGTTCCCGTTCTGTGCATCCCGTCACAAATTCCTCGCTTTTGTAATTCAGGCATTTAATCGCATTTTGTGAGCCTGCTCAAATCTGCCCATTTTGCCTCTCTGGCGGTAATTTACTTTACGTAAAACATGGGTAATGACTCCAACTTATTGATAGTGTTTTATGTTCAGATAATGCCCGATGACTTTGTCATGCAGCTCCACCGATTTTGAGAACGACAGCGACTTCCGTCCCAGCCGTGCCAGGTGCTGCCTCAGATTCAGGTTATGCCGCTCAATTCGCTGCGTATATCGCTTGCTGATTACGTGCAGCTTTCCCTTCAGGCGGGATTCATACAGTGGCCAGCCATCCGTCATCCATATCACCACGTCAAAGGGTGACAGCAAGCTCATAAGACGCCCCAGCGTCGCCATAGTGCGTTCACCGAATACGTGCGCAACAACCGTCTTCCGGAGCCTGTCATACGCGTAAAACAGCCAGCGCTGGCGCGATTTAGCCCCGACGTAT
>NZ_MECT01000204.1:0-2794 GCF_001722145.1 Shigella sp. FC1544 | reverse complement strand
ACTGTTACGACAACGCTCCGATGGAAAGCTTCTGGGGAACGCTGAAAAATGAGAGCCTGAGCCACTATCGTTTTAATAACCGGGATGAAGCCATCTCAGTAATACGGGAATACATTGAGATTTTCTACAATCGTCAGCGTCGTCACTCTCGTCTGGGGAATATCTCCCCGGCAGCCTTCAGGGAAAAATATCATCAGATGGCTGCTTAAAAAAAGAACAAATGGTAGTGTCCGCTATTGCCAGTACACCTCACTGAGCCGGAGATTCCGGATCAACGGCAATGCTGACCACCGTCTCTTCCTGTGGTGGATTCTGTTGCTGGTGGGCGTGAGGCAGCAGCGCAAGATTTTTTGTGCGCTGCTTCAGTATGCTGGTAGCGGTCTGCTCTCCCGGCACGATGTCGCTTTCACGGTACATTGAGCGGATTTTTTCCGCACGCAACCCCAGCGAACGACGTAATACCGCTTCCGGTAGCGCGTCCGCCACCTGATTGCGGACCGCCTACCAGGATAATTCAGCCAGAGATAATTCACGCTCCTGCGTACCGCTTATTGCGTGACCGATGACGTCAATCATCCATGCTGACAGGTTTTGATGAGCAAGTTGCTCGAGTGATTCGGATGTCTGGTCACGCAACTGGTTGTCGCAGTGCCAGCACAACACCATTGCGCCGGTACCATAACGGTGAATGACGGTTTCGCTGTGATGATAATCGCCGTGTGGCCACTGGCAGGATTTAATATGGCGCAACAGCCAGTCAGACAATGCACCAGCACCACCAGCAGCACGAATCACCCGTGCGTTACTGAAAAACGGCAGCAATGTTTTGTCTTCCACTAGCGGCTGGCGAACGGCAGGAACGACCCCGGACGGCAGATTACGCATGCTTTTCGGTTCCGGCTCCACCAGTACCCGGGTATTGTGGAATACCGGCATGGATTCACGGCCTGGCTTAAGGACCACCAGCCCGAGTTCCGTAACCAGAACAGGTCGAAGTAATACCCGCACATTACCTCCAGATCCGTTGCTGGAATGTGCAGGACGGACGCGGTGGCCGTTCGGAATAAGGGAGCCTGACGAAGATTATCCAGTGACGATAATCGAGACTGAGGGCTTTCTTAATCTCGTATCCGTGTCTGCGGTAGCGCTGAATCAGCCATTCAGCCTGTTCTTCGGTGCAGGGGTCGTGCTGATACCAGTCAGATTTGAATGCATGAGAACGCCGCCCGTGCCTGCTGGCAGGGGCGGCAGAGTTATCCGAATTGTAAAATTTGGTATCGTGCGCCATCTGTTTTCTCTGCTGGCGCAGCAGGTGCCAGTTGTTCAGGCTGACGGATGGATTGTAAACCAGAACGACCAGAAAAAACAAAACCCGCCGAAGCGGGTTAAGTGCGGGTGCGTTGAGGATGCCTGACACATCAGCGGTGGCGAGGGATTTCTCCCCCGCCGGGTCTCTTACTCCTCAGGTTCGTAAGCTGTGAAGACAGCGACCTCCGTCTGGCCGGTTCGGATTCGTACCTCGCAGAGGTCTTTCCTCGTTACCAGTGCCGTCACTATGACGGTTAAACAGATGACGATAAGGGCGATTAACATCGCCTTTTGCTGCTTCATAGCCTGCTTCTCCTTGCCTTTCGGCACGTAAGAGGCTAACCTACATGTGTTCAGCATGGATTGAGCCTCAGATTAATGTTAAGCGTCTTGCAGGACGCGTAATGTTAACTGGGGCTTTTCTCTATCTGCCTTTTGGTGTTCATGCCTGAGACAGATAGCCTCAAGCACCCGCAGTCATTCTACTTAACTAAGATTTCCCTGCAAACCGTTTTTGTCCGGCACAGTAAATATCCAACTAAACCAATAGCGTTCGCTGTATTTACCGCCAGTATTCAATGCACATGACCGCCATGAACACCCCTAAAAAAAGGGCATTTATATGTCCAAACATTAATATCAAAACATCAATTTTTTCCATATACCTTGCTGTGAAGATGATGGGCATACATGATGCGAACAACCAGAACGCAACAAACAAAAACTGCAATGCGTTTTTCATTATTCCCCCTACAATCAATGTGCAATAACATTTAAACACACCTCAATTTGGCCGGACATATAAATATCTAAACCAGAAAAAATCACTTACATAGCGTTACAAACTCTTTAGTCTAAATACTCATCGTAAAACATTCCCCATACTTATCAGTCCGTTCCGCGCCAGGTAGCTTATTGCCTTATCTGGCAACCTATAATCAGGTTTCCGCTTTTTCAGTTGGCTGGTCGTTTAACCGACATAGTTAACCCATTAATCTGGTTGCCGGATGCTGGTGGATTTTCGCGTTTTAGTTGTTCATAAAAGTGCACAGCTTTAACCAGTTCTTCTGATGTAACCGGGACTGGTGGGGCAGTGAATAAGGCCTGAATTTCATAGTTCGGCCTGTCGTTACAATCCTCTTTTTTCGGTACATATTTCCAGTCACCAACCCACAACTCCCCCTGAGAGTCCATAACACCTTTTTTCACGTAGCGATATCGCCACGCTATCGGCTCTGCTTCCAGCGATGCCCGTGCAATTTTGAATAACTCGCCCTCTACTCGCGCCATCCCTGAATTGGGGTGGCATTTCGTAATCGCTATTTTTAATTTGGCTTCTTCGATTAATTGTTCTTTTGTTAATTCAGTCATTTTCATTACCGCCCTTTCAGTAAGCGTACAGCCTGAACCGTCTGGTCAGAATCTGACGAATTAGACAAAGTGGTGTCCACCAAATAAGTAGTGGGAACCAAAGTGTCAGATATGC
>NZ_MECT01000203.1:0-2806 GCF_001722145.1 Shigella sp. FC1544 | reverse complement strand
TCTGCATATCTGACACTTTGGTTCCCACTACTTATTTGGTGGACACCACTTTGTCTAATTCGTCAGATTCTGACCAGACGGTTCAGGCTGTACGCTTACGCATCAGCGTGCCGGAAAGTTTTTGTAGCTGTTCAACAGTCGCGCCCTTAAACGAACCGCTACGTAACCAGGCCGCCGATGGGGCAGGACTGAAACGGGAAAACAACAATTGCCCCGGCGTCCTGGTGGCATTTTTGAAGCCCTGGAAATAAAGCTGAGCGCGTGCGTACTCATCGGATAATGCACCAAAATACGCGGCCACATCATCCGGAGAGGAAAACGGAACCACAGTGCCGACCGGAAGTAACGGATTACTGGTCAACAGCAGGCCGTTAAGATCGACGGCATTACCCGCCACAGCCAGCACACCGGGATTTATCTGTACATCTTTACTGAGTGGAATTGGCATTATCAGCCTCCGTTGTCCGGGTGATCACGTTGTCAAAAAACATCAGGGAAGTTGTGACCACAGGGTTAATCTGCATCTGAATATCAAGCGTCCAGCGCGGTTCATACTGTTGCTGACCGTTGGGGAATGTGGTGTTAAAGGGCTCTGAGCAATACAGCGGGGAAATCAGCCCACCGCCCTGCCGGAAAAGCCGTACGGAAAATTCAGACCGGAAAAGCGTTGCCAGCACCTGAGCGTTATCTGCCGCGTGAGGGCCGTAGAAATCAAGCTGGCAACGCCATTTTGTGGTACGGGTGATATGCTGAGAGCCCTCACCAGCCTGCGCTGGCGCAGAATATGCCACTACCGCAGTGGATAATCCGGTAACATCAATGCCCGTCATGGTGATGAAATTCCCCTGAGGCATCGGGACCTGGTTCTGCTGCGTTCGTTCAATCCCGGCATCAGAAAAAAGCCCCCGGTGATAATCACCGAGGGCCTGATAAAGAGCGCTTTCCGTAACGGAGAGGGTCACACCTGAAGGCATACAATAACCCTCGTCCAGTCAGGCCAGATTTCCAGTACCTCAATCACCAGCCACGTTTCATCGCCAATAACAAATTTATCGCCTCCCTGTTGCCGGGCACGGTTAAGCCCGCACCAGTTACCATCGGTATACAATGTGGCGAAAACTCCCTGCTGGTTAAGATTATCAAGATGACGTAAATCAGCCTGGGTGACAGCCTGCTTTTGCCCCCTGACGGAAACCGGATCTTCATACTCAGGTACGCGGGAATAATCTGCCTGCTGTGTACTCCCGCGGGAACGATAAACCAGCGCGTCTGTAAAGGGATTTACCCGACGTACTGCGCCGGAAACAATACCGTGAAAGTTCATTTTTTGCCCCCGTCTACAGAATAATCAACGCTGTCCATCATATGTCCGGTTTCAATAAGCGGGTTGTTAAAACCCTTTTGCCGGGCAGTGGATGCAGCGTTGGACGGACTTTCCCAGTCGCGAACAGACATCTGCAACTGCCCTTTGATATGTTCTCCCATACACACCAGAGCGGTCGCAGTATCAAAATCATTCGCCCGTAATAAGGTCGCCATTTTTTCGCCCCATTCGGGACTTTTATGTTCGATCATCTTACGGAAGAACGGACGGGGGGGAATGGTGACCGTGTGCTCAGGAATAACCACATCCTGAACAAAATTCCCTTTACCGGCTTTGACAAAGCGGTGCCCGGTTTCTCCCGTTTTTTCGTTATAGCGAAAGTGGAGCGTCTGCTCACGGGCGGGTATGACCGCTCTTCCACCAAACTCCTGAACTGCGGCAATATAAGCCACTGACGTACCGTCAGGGTAAGTTGCTCCCTCAAGAAAACCCACTTTGAGTTTTTTACCCAATGAAAGGTTCGCGGCAACCTGTTTCAGCTTCTGCCGGAACTGTTTGCCACCTGTGACTTTATTTACCATCGACGCCCCCTCCCGTATCCCCGGTAATAATGCCCCGGATATCGCGAAGGTGCCCCCCCGGAATGATACTGCATTGAGCGGTATGGCGCTGTCGCCTGCCAGTAGTCAGCACCCCAGGGGGTCTGGAGATACCACCACGACGCATCATTACTGCCGCTATTATCCACCGATACCGATACAGAACCTTCCGACGCACTGGTGATACGCCCCACCAGACCAGCCTGCCCGTCTCTCCCGTTTCCCAGCCCCCGCAATGCGCACAGATGCGCAACCAGCAGGAACAGAAGCTGTTCCCGCTCCTTCAGGTCGGTAACCGGACTGTCGTCCGTGTTATCCAGGTACAACGCGGTCGCCCGGTTAAACACCGCCGTCAGTAGCTCCGGTGTCACCGTGGAAAACTCCGGGTACAGACTGACAAACATCCGACAGTCAAACGTCACCGTACCCATAGCGTTTACTCCTGAGGTTTACCCATCACTTCATCATTGCGGTTAACGCCCGGAGCCGGATTTTTCTGCGGCAGCGGTTCAAGGCCGGATTTAACGGCTTTCTGCTCCGTAGCCTGCGAGACTGCACTGTTCGCCTTATCCTGCGCAAAAATAACGCCATTTTTCACATAAGGTTGCTGTCCGTGCTCCGCCAGCCAAGCGTCAAAAAACACCTTATCGACCTGCGTCAGACCATAGCCCCCCACAATTTTAACCGCGTTATTCCGCCAGCCTGCCACCTGAACCCGTTTCTGACCCACTTCCAGCACCAGACCGTTCGGCAGTTTGCAGCCCACTGTTACCATTTCAGCCTACCATGGTTCGGCCGGAGCAAGAAGCATCGCCACAATGGCAACCCGGAGAGGCTACCAGATGGGACGCTGGCTTGCTGGCAGGCTCATGAAAGAGCTGGG
>NZ_MECT01000202.1:0-2814 GCF_001722145.1 Shigella sp. FC1544 | reverse complement strand
GGGTTCTGCAGATAATGCTTTCTGTTCCATAACAGGTGTCCACTAGTTGAAAAGGTGGGCACCTACGTTACCAATACAGGCTTAATGGCTACATACGGCTGTCAGTTTACGCTTACATATATCTCGCTCAAGGCGAGCTTCATTTAACGCCTTACGCAGTTGCATAACTTCAGATTCCAGCTCAGCCACTGTGCGGGAGCCTGGTGTATTGAGCCCTTTTCTTGCAGTGGTAACCCATTGTCCTAAAGTGCCTTCAGGAACAGATAATCGGGAAGCGCCTTCACTGATCGAAAGCTGATTTTCAGGAACCGTTTTGACGGCTTCGGCTTTAAACTCCGTAGAGTAACGTTGGGTTTTTCTGCTCATTATTGGCTCCTTCTGATGCCATTCTATTTCAGGAAGGAGTGTCCGTTAAACTCAGGCTACCTCAACTCTCGTCTGGGGAATATCTCCCCGGCAGCCTTCAGGATAAAATATTATCAGATGACTGCTTAGAAAAAGAACAAATGGTGGTGTCCGCTATTGCCAGTACACCTCAAGCTTCTTACCATATTTGAAATAAAGCTCAATAGGGCAAATTTTTTGTTCTTCAGTAAACATGTTTCATCTTCTGAGAGTCCAGGAAATCGTCCGCATCCCCATTACCGTCTTATATCACTGGCGCTGACATGTGCTCATTGATGAAGTGAATCTGAATGACATGTTTTGCCATATCAACGCCAACCGGTGTATATTTCATTTGTGGAGTCTCCAGTCTGAGGACGCTTTATGCATCCCGTATTGGGCAGTATGATGCCGGAAAGCTGCGAGGCTCCACACCTGCCAGTTTCACCCTTTTAACCATCATACTACTCCGTGTTTAATTGTGTGGGATGCGTTCATTACATTTTAACAGTGTCACCCCGTCGGCCACGAAAGATAAACAGGTGACCAGAAAAGGGATCTTCATCCAGCACATGCTATATCTTGAACGTAACAACCTGACCCTCCGCACCCGCATCAAGCGGCTGGCACGTAAAACAATCTGCTTCTCGCGTTCCGTGGAAATCCACGAAAAGTCATCGGCTCCTTCATTGAAAAACACATATTCTACTGATTGGAAGCGCCACCCGAAAAAGTATCGTTTTTTTACAGTAAACTTCATTTAGCCGACTATAATGTAAAAAAATAAATTTTTTACCAAAATATAACATAAGGAAGTAATATGCTTACACAAACTATATTCCCTTGTCTTCCCAAAAAACAAGAAAATATCATCCCTGAAGTATCAAATACTATATTAGTATCTTCTACTGTTACTACAGATGGATGTACTGTTTTTAATAAACAAAAACAGCCATATACGAATTGCAAATACCTGCTACCAACCGAACGAAAAAGTTGAAATTAACAGCTACAGAAATACAATGGTTGACAAAGATAAATGAAGCCAGAATTGATGAAAAACAAAGCCAACGGTATTCTGATTTCTGAAGTTAATTTCAGACTCGGTTAAGCTCCATTTTCAAAAAAAAATATATCAGGGTTTGTTACTAATAACTTCTGAAAACAGAAAAAAAATAGAGCAGTAATTCTATTTCAGAGAGGAGTAACTCCATCTATCCTCGATACGTACTGAACGTTATCGTGATATATTCATCATGCTTTCTTCACCATTATTCGAGTACAGGGAGAGACGCAATGACCTTAAATACCTTTTTATGGCTGAATTACCATTCTCAGGAATAACAGCAGACTCCTTCCCATAGACGGCTTAGGGGGAAAGCAATACCCGGAGAAAGGGTACAAAGCAAACTGTTTTAAAATTAATAAGCTATATTCTATTTCACTAGAATTCTTATCGTTGATAAGAAATTTTAGTTATAATGATTAAATCAACCAATATACAGGCAATCGGTTCTGGTATTATGCATCAAATAAACAATATATACTCGTCAACTCCATTTCCTTTACCTATGGAACTGACTCCATCTTGTAATGAATTTTATTTAAAAGCCTGGAGTGAATGGGAAAAGAACGGTACCCCAGGCGAGCAACGCAATATCGCCTTCAATAGGCTAAAAATATGTTTGCAAAATCAAGAGGCAGAATTAAATTTATCTGAGTTAGATTTAAAAACATTACCAGATTTACCGCCTCAGATAACAACACTAGAAATAAGAAAAAACCTATTAACACATCTCCCTGATTTACCACCAATGCTTAAGGTAATACATGCTCAATTTAATCAACTGGAAAGCTTACCTGCCTTACCCGAGACGTTAGAAGAGCTTAATGCGGGTGATAACAAGATAAAAGAATTACCATTTCTTCCTGAAAATCTAACTCATTTACGGGTTCATAATAACCGATTGCATATTCTGCCACTATTGCCACCGGAACTAAAATTACTGGTAGTTTCTGGAAACAGATTAGACAGCATTCCCCCCTTTCCAGATAAGCTTGAAGGGCTGGCTCTGGCTAATAATTTTATAGAACAACTACCGGAATTACCTTTTAGTATGAACAGGGCTGTGCTAATGAATAATAATCTGACAACACTTCCGGAAAGTGTCCTGAGATTAGCTCAGAATGCCTTCGTAAATGTTGCAGGTAATCCACTGTCTGGCCATACCATGCGTACACTACAACAAATAACCACCGAACCAGATTATTCTGGTCCTCGAATATTTTTCTCTATGGGAAATTCTGCCACAATTTCCGCTCCAGAACACTCCCTGGCTGATGCCGTGACAGCATGGTTCCCGGAAAACAAACAATCTGATGTATCACAGATATGGCATGCTTTTGAACATGAAGAGCATGCCAACACCT
>NZ_MECT01000201.1:0-2861 GCF_001722145.1 Shigella sp. FC1544 | reverse complement strand
GCACAGATGCTGGCACCGAAAGCCAGAACTCCCCGTACACAGACAACGGATAACGGCAAACAGAACACCTGTTTCTCCTCACTGGATAACATGGTTGCCTAGGGCAATGTTCTGCCTGTTCTGTACGGTGAAATGCGCGTGGGGTCGCGGGTGGTATCTCAGGAGATCAGCACGGCAGACGAAGGGGATGGTGGTCAGGTTGTGGTGATTGGTCGCTGATGCAAAATGTTTCATGTGAAACCGCCTGCGGGCGGTTTTGTCGTTTATGGAGCGTGAGGAATGGGTAAAGGCAGCAGTAAGGGGCATACCCCGCGCGAAGCGAAGGACAACCTGAAATCCACGCAGTTGCTGAGTGTGATTGATGCCATCAGCGAAGGGCCGGTTGACGGTCCGGTGGATGGATTAAAAAGCGTGCTGCTGAACGGTACGCCGGTCCTGGACAGCGAGGGGAAGACAAACTTTTCCGGTGTTACGGTGGTGTTCCGCGCCGGCGAGCAGGAGCAGACACCGCCGGAGGGGTTTGAATCTTCCGGCTCAGAGACTGTGCTGGGTACGGAAGTGAAATACGACACGCCGATCACCCGGACCATCACGTCGGCAAACATTGATCGTCTGCGCCTGACCTTCGGTGTGCAGGCACTGGTGGAAAACACCTCAAAGGGGGACCGGAATCCGTCGGAAGTCCGCCTGCTGGTTCAGATACAGCGTAACGGTGGCTGGGTGACGGAAAAAGACATCACCATTAAGGGCAAAACCACTTCGCAGTATCTGGCCTCGGTGGTGATGGGTAACCTGCCGCCGCGCCCGTTTAATATCCGGATGCGCAGGATGACACCGGACAGCACCACAGACCAGCTGCAGAACAAAACGCTCTGGTCGTCGTACACCGAAATCATCGATGTGAAACAGTGCTACCCGAACACGGCGCTGGTCGGCGTGCAGGTGGATTCAGAGCAGTTCGGTAACCAGCAGGTGAGTCGCAATTATCATCTTCGCGGGCGCATTCTGCAGGTGCCGTCGAACTATAACCCGCAGACGCGGCAATACAGCGGTATCTGGGACGGAACGCTTAAGCCAGCATACAGCAACAACATGGCCTGGTGTCTGTGGGACATGCTCACTCATCCGCGCTACGGCATGGGGAAACGTCTTGGTGCGGCAGATGTGGACAAATGGGCGCTGTATGTCATCGGCCAGTACTGCGACCAGTCAGTGCCGGACGGATTTGGCGGCACGGAGCCGCGCATCACCTGTAACGCTTACCTGACCACACAGCGTAAGGCGTGGGATGTTCTCAGTGATTTCTGCTCGGCGATGCGCTGTATGCCGGTATGGAACGGGCAGACGCTGACGTTCGTGCAGGACCGACCGTCGGATAAAGTGTGGACCTATAACCGCAGTAATGTGGTGATGCCGGATGATGGCGCGCCGTTCCGCTACAGCTTCAGCGCCCTGAAGGACCGCCATAATGTCGTTGAGGTGAACTGGATTGATCCGGACAACGGTCATGAGACGGCGACAGAGCTTGTGGAGGACACGCAGGCCATTCTCCGTTACGGTCGTAACGCCACGAAGATGGATGCCTTTGGCTGTACCAGCCGGGGACAGGCGCACCGCGCCGGGCTGTGGCTGATTAAAACGGAACTGCTGGAAACGCAGACCGTGGACTTCAGCGTCGGCGCAGAAGGGCTTCGCCATGTACCGGGTGATGTCATTGAAATCTGCGATGATGATTATGCCGGTATCAGCACCGGTGGTCGCGTACTGGCGGTGAACAGCCAGACCCGGACGCTGACGCTCGACCGTGAAATCACGCTGCCGTCCTCCGGTACCACGCTGATAAGCCTGGTTGACGGAAATGGCAATCCGGTCAGCGTGGAGGTTCAGTCCGTCACCGACGGCGTGAAGGTGAAAGTGAGCCGGGTTCCTGACGGCGTTGCAGAATACAGCGTGTGGGGGCTGAAGCTGCCGACGCTGCGCCAGCGCCTGTTCCGCTGCGTGAGTATCCGTGAGAACGACGACGGCACGTATGCCATCACCGCCGTGCAGCATGTGCCGGAAAAAGAGGCCATCGTGGATAACGGGGCACACTTTGACGGTGACCGGCGCGGCACGGTGAATGGTGTCACGCCGCCAGCGGTGCAGCATCTGACCGCCGAAGTCACCGCAGACAGCGGGGAATATCAGGTGCTGGCGCGATGGGACACGCCGAAGGTGGTGAAGGGTGTGAGCTTCCTGCTTCGCCTGACCGTGGCAGCGGACGACGGCAGTGAGCGGCTGGTCAGCACAGCCAGGACGACGGAAACCACATACCGCTTCAGGCAGCTGGCGCTGGGGAATTACAGTCTGACAGTCCGGGCGGTAAATGCCCGGGGGCAGCAGGGCGATCCGGCGTCGGTATCGTTCCGGATTGCGGCACCGGCAGCGCCTGTCACTATTGAACTGATACCGGGGTATTTTCAGATAACGGCGGTCCCGAAACTGGCTATATATGACCCGACGGTGCAGTTTGAGTTCTGGTTTTCGGAAAAGCGGATTGCGGATATCAGGCAGGTTGAAACCAGCGCCCGCTATCTTGGCACGGCGCTGTACTGGATAGCCGCCAGTATCAATATCAGGCGGGCCATGATTATTATTTTTACGTTCGCAGTGTGGGTAATGACTCCAACTTATTGATAGTGTTTTATGTTCAGATAATGCCCGATGACTTTGTCATGCAGCTCCACCGATTTTGAGAACGACAGCGACTTCCGTCCCAGCCGTGCCAGGTGCTGCCTCAGATTCAGGTTATGCCGCTCAATTCGCTGCGTATATCGCTTGCTGATTACGTGCAGCTTTCCCTTCAGGCGGGATTCATACAG
>NZ_MECT01000200.1:0-2896 GCF_001722145.1 Shigella sp. FC1544 | reverse complement strand
GTGTTGAGGCCAACGCCCATAATGCGTGCACTGGCGCGACATCCGACGCCATTCATGGCCATATCAATGATTTTCTGGTGCGTACCGGGCTGAGAGGCGGTGTAAGTGAACTGTAGTTGCCATGTTTTACGGCAATGAGAGCAGAGATAGCGCTGATGTCCGGCAGTGCTTTTGCCGTTACGCACCACGCCTTCAGTAGCGGAGCAGGAAGGACATCTGATGGAAATGGAAGCCACGCAAGCACCTTAAAATCACCATCATACACTAAATCAGTAAGTTGGCAGCATTACCTGTCGCCTTTCTGACGGGTATTGCGGGCGCTCTTCAGACTCCTACCCTAAGTATATTCCTCGCAGATGAACTGAAAGCCCGTCCTATAATGGTAGGTTTTTTCTTCACCGGTAGCGCTATTATGGGAATTCTGGTCAGTCAATTTCTGGCAAGGCACTCCGATAAACAAGGCGACCGTAAATTACTGATTCTGCTATGTTGCTTATTTGGAGTGCTGGCCTGCACGCTTTTTGCGTGGAATCGCAACTACTTCATTCTCCTCTCTACGGGCGTACTTCTGAGTAGTTTTGCTTCTACCGCAAACCCGCAAATGTTCGCCCTCGCCCGTGAACACGCCGACAGAACAGGCCGTGAGACGGTCATGTTCAGTACATTTTTACGTGCTCAGATCTCGCTTGCCTGGGTTATCGGGCCACCGCTCGCTTATGAACTGGCAATGGGGTTTAGTTTTAAAGTGATGTATCTCACCGCTGCCATCGCATTTGTTGTTTGCGGGCTGATAGTCTGGTTGTTTTTGCCATCAATACAAAGAAATATTCCTGTCGTTACCCAACCCGTAGAAATTTTACCCTCCACCCATAGGAAGCGGGATACGCGGCTACTTTTTGTGGTCTGTTCAATGATGTGGGCGGCGAATAATCTCTACATGATAAATATGCCGCTATTTATTATTGATGAACTGCATCTAACCGATAAACTGGCTGGAGAAATGATTGGTATCGCTGCCGGTCTGGAAATTCCGATGATGTTAATCGCAGGCTATTACATGAAACGTATTGGCAAGCGACTATTAATGCTCATTGCTATCGTGAGTGGTATGTGTTTTTACGCCAGCGTACTCATGGCGACGACTCCGGCGGTTGAGCTGGAATTGCAAATTCTAAATGCCATCTTCCTTGGTATTCTCTGTGGTATCGGCATGCTTTATTTTCAGGACTTGATGCCTGAAAAAATAGGCTCTGCGACAACGTTATATGCAAATACTTCACGCGTCGGCTGGATTATCGCCGGCTCTGTTGACGGAATTATGGTTGAAATCTGGAGCTACCATGCGTTGTTCTGGCTGGCGATAGGGATGTTGGGTATTGCGATGATTTGCCTGCTGTTTATTAAAGATATTTAGCTCACCAGTCTGGGCTAAGAAAAATCGGCGTGGCGCAAACAGAGCCATCCTCGCCATTTTTGCTATCATGCCTGCATACATAAACGACAAAACAGTATGCAGAGGGAAAAATGGGTTCCACCAGAAAGGGGATGCTGAACGTTCTGATTGCCGCCGTGTTGTGGGGAAGTTCAGGGGTCTGCGCGCAATACATCATGGAGCAAAGCCAGATGTCGTCGCAGTTTTTGACTATGACGCGTTTGATATTCGCCGGTTTGATTCTACTGACGCTGTCATTTGTTCATGGCGATAAAATCTTTTCTATTATTAACAATCATAAAGATGCCATTAGCCTGCTGATTTTTTCCGTGGTTGGCGCGCTAACTGTACAGCTCACTTTTTTGCTAACCATCGAAAAATCGAACGCAGCCACGGCAACGGTGCTGCAATTCCTCTCACCGACGATTATCGTCGCCTGGTTCTCACTGGTGCGTAAATCGCGCCCGGGCATTCTGGTTTTCTGCGCTATTTTGACATCGCTGGTCGGGACTTTTTTATTGGTGACACACGGTAATCCGACGTCATTATCGCTCTCTCCTGCCGCGTTGTTCTGGGGCATTGCCTCGGCATTTGCTGCTGCATTCTATACCACCTATCCCTCAACGCTAATTGCCCGCTATGGCACGTTACCAGTCGTCGGCTGGAGTATGCTGATTGGCGGTCTGATTCTGTTGCCTTTTTATGCCAGACAAGGAACAAACTTTGTCGTTAACGGCAGTTTGATTCTGGCGTTTTTTTATTTGGTGGTCATTGGTACGTCCCTGACATTTAGTCTGTACCTGAAAGGAGCACAATTAATTGGCGGTCCAAAAGCCAGCATTTTGAGCTGTGCAGAACCATTAAGTAGCGCGCTACTCTCTTTGCTGTTGCTGGGGATCACGTTCACATTACCGGACTGGCTGGGAACGCTGCTGATTCTGTCATCGGTGATTTTGATTTCAATGGATTCCCGTCGCCGGCCAGAAAAATAAATCGTCCGGCGCGGCATGAGTGAGAATTACCAGCCAGGCACCGCGCCACCGTTAAAAATGGTTTCTGCCGCTTTAGCGACTTCGGGTGATTGATAAGATTGCAGAAATTCCTTCACGTTTTCTGCATTCTTATTATCGGTGATGCTGCCAACTTAGTGATTTAGTGTATGATGGTGTTTTTGAGGTGCTCCAGTGGCTTCTGTTTCTATCAGCTGTCCCTCCTGTTCAGCTACTGACGGGGTGGTGCGTAACGGCAAAAGCACTGCCGGACATCAGCGCTATCTCTGCTCTCACTGCCGTAAAACATGGCAACTGCAGTTCACTTACACCGCTTCTCAACCCGGTACGCACCAGAAAATTATTGATATGGCCATGAATGGCGTTGGATGCCGGGCAACTGCACGCATTATGGGCGTTAGCCTCAACACGATTTTACGTCACTTAAAAAACTCAGGCCGCAGTCGGTAACCTC
>NZ_MECT01000199.1:0-32705 GCF_001722145.1 Shigella sp. FC1544 | reverse complement strand
ACGGTTGTGGCGCACGTCTTCGGTGAACGCACTCTGGCCACACTGGAGCGTCTTCTGAGCCTGCTGTCGGCCTTTGAGGTCGTGGTATGGATGACGGATGGCTGGCCGCTGTATGAATCACGCCTGAAGGGAAAGCTGCACGTTATCAGCAAGCGTTACACTCAGCGCATTGAGCGACATAATCTGAATCTGAGACAACATCTGGCAAGGCTGGGACGGAAGTCACTGTCGTTCTCAAAATCGGTGGAGCTGCATGACAAGGTCATCGGGCATTATCTGAACATAAAACACTATCAGTAAGTTGGAGTCATTACCTAATCCACCATGTTCCAGCGCGCACAACTCTACGGCGGTACGGTAAGGCACAAAGGTTTGTAGCATGTCGGTGAGTGCAGCTTTGCGCAGGTAGTTTTGATAAGCGGGAATACCAATGGCGCTTAAAATGGCAATGATGCCAATAACCACCATCAGTTCGATAAGTGTAAAACCGCGTTGCTTGTCCATCTGTTTCGCTCCTTGATTTGGTTGGCGCTACTTTGGCAAACGCCATCAGCACAAGCGAGGGGCAAAAAACGAAACGGGAAAGCAGCTTCCGAGGTTTTTTATTTCGTTGCAGCGAAAGACAAGAAATTTGCGAGGCGTTACGAAGAAAGTTGGGGAAGGGGAGATTATCCGCCCGCGATGGAGCGGATAAATCTGTCAGCAATTAGCGAAAACGCATTGAAAGGTCGAGTGCTTGTACGTGTTTAGTTAGCGCACCGACGGAGATAAAGTCCACGCCCGTTTCGGCAAATTCGCGCAGTGTTTTGTCAGTGACGTTGCCAGACACTTCCAGTAGCGCCTTGCCGTTGGTGCGTTTGACGGCTTCGCGCATCTGTTCTGTTTCGAAGTTATCCAGCATGATGATATCGGCTCCTGCTTTCAGGGCTTCATCAAGTTCTTCCAGATTCTCTACTTCGACTTCTACTGGCGCATCCGGGTGCAGCCAGGACGCTTTTTCGACGGCCTGGCGCACTGAGCCGGAGGCAATAATATGATTTTCTTTGATCAGGAAGGCATCAGAAAGCCCCAGACGGTGATTCGCTCCGCCGCCGCAAAGTACCGCGTATTTCAGAGCTGAACGCAGGCCAGGTAAGGTTTTGCGCGTATCCAACAACTGCGTGTTGGTGCCTTCCAGTAATTCGACATAGTGGCGTACCTTACTGGCAACTCCTGAAAGGGTTTGCACAAAATTAAGCGCAGTGCGTTCGCCCGTTAACAGCACGCGGGATGGGCCTTCAAGTTCGAACAAGGGTTGATTGGCGTTGATGACATCGCCGTCATCCACATGCCAGATTATGGTGACATCGTCGCCTGCCAGTTGAATAAACACCTCTTCAACCCAGCGTTTGCCGCAAAATACGCCATTCTCGCGGGTGATCACCGTGGCATGAGAGCGAGAGTTTTCCGGTAAAAGTTTTGCCGTAATGTCATTGTTGGCATCGACTGTTCCGCCTAAATCTTCCCGCAGCGCCTGGGCCACCGCGCCGGGGATATCGAGATTAATGCGTTCCAGCAGCTCGTCACGTCGGGTGTCAGGGTTATAGCGGCGAGGCGGCATGTTAAAACTCCAGATAGCTAACGAATCATAAGGTAGAAACATGCTACTCTGAACCGGGTATTAGCACCACATATAAGGAGATCCTGCATGTTGTTAGAACAGGGGTGGCTGGTTGGCGCGCGCCGCGTTCCCTCACCACATTACGATTGCCGCCCGGATGACGAAACACCCACCCTGCTGGTGGTGCACAATATTAGCCTGCCGCCAGGCGAGTTTGGCGGTCCGTGGATCGACGCATTATTCACTGGAACTATTGATCCGCAGGCACATCCTTTCTTTGCTGAGATCGCCCATTTGCGCGTCTCCGCTCACTGTTTGATTCGCCGTGATGGTGAAATAGTCCAGTATGTTCCTTTCGATAAACGTGCATGGCATGCGGGAGTCTCTCAGTATCAGGGGCGCGAACGCTGCAATGATTTTTCTATTGGGATTGAGCTTGAAGGCACCGATACGCTGGCGTATACCGATGCGCAGTATCAACAGCTTGCGGCGGTTACGCGGGCACTGATTGATCGCTATCCAGATATCGCTAATAACATGACGGGCCATTGTGATATTGCGCCGGATCGGAAAACCGATCCCGGCCCTGCATTTGATTGGGCGCGGTTTCGTGCGCTGGTCAGCAAGGAGACAACATGACGCTATTTACAACCTTACTGGTGTTAATTTTCGAGCGCCTGTTTAAGTTGGGCGAGCACTGGCAGCTTGATCATCGTCTTGAAGCGTTCTTTCGGCGGGTGAAACATTTTTCTCTCGGGCGCACGTTAGGCATGACCATTATTGCGATGGGCGTGACTTTTTTACTGTTACGCGCATTGCAGGGAGTATTGTTCAACGTTCCCACGCTGCTGGTGTGGCTGCTGATTGGTTTGCTGTGTATTGGCGCAGGTAAAGTTCGTCTTCATTATCATGCTTATCTGACAGCTGCTTCACGTAATGATAGCCATGCCCGTGTCACGATGGCTGGCGAACTCACCATGATTCACGGCGTCCCGGCAGGCTGCGATGAACGTGAGTATTTGCGTGAGCTGCAAAATGCATTGCTGTGGATTAACTTTCGTTTTTATCTTGCTCCGCTGTTCTGGTTGATTGTGGGGGGAATCTGGGGACCCGTTACGCTGATGGGGTATGCGTTTTTGCGTGCATGGCAATACTGGCTGGCGCGATACCAGACGCCGCATCATCGTTTACAGTCCGGCATTGATGCCGTGCTTCATGTACTGGATTGGGTGCCGGTTCGTCTTGCGGGTGTGGTATATGCCTTGATCGGTCATGGGGAGAAAGCGTTACCGGCCTGGTTTGCTTCGCTGGGTGACTTCCATACTTCGCAGTATCAGGTGTTAACGCGTCTGGCGCAGTTCTCTCTGGCGCGTGAACCGCATGTCGATAAGGTGGAGACGCCGAAGGCAGCGGTTTCAATGGCGAAGAAAACCTCGTTCGTGGTCGTGGTGGTGATTGCACTACTGACGATTTACGGGGCGTTGGTGTAAAGATTATTGCCCTCACCCTGTACGGGTGAGGGCGTAGAGAGATTAATGCGCTTTTACGGCTTTGGCGGTTTTCTCTTTAAACAGATAGCCGATACCTAACACGATCAGCCATACCGGGATCAGGTATACCGAAATCGCCATTCCTGGGGTCATCAGCATAATCACCAGTACCGCCGCCATAAACAGCAGGCAGATCCAGTTACCCAGCGGATAAAGCAGAGCAGGGAAGCGAGTTACCACGCCTTGTTCCTGCTTGGCGCGACGGAATTTCATATGCGCCAGGCTAATCATCGCCCAGTTGATTACCAGTGCAGATACCACCAGCGCCATTAACAGTCCGAAAGCGGACTCTGGGGCAAGGTAGTTAATCAGTACGCACAACGCCGTTACCAGTGCAGACACCAGAATGGTATTTACTGGTACACCACGTTTATCGACAGACGCCAGCGCTTTTGGCGCATTACCCTGTTGTGCCAGACCAAACAGCATACGGCTGTTGCAATATACGCAGCTGTTGTACACGGAGAGCGCCGCAGTCAGTACCACGATGTTCAGCGCATTCGCCACAAAGGTATCGCCTAACTCGTGGAAGATCAGCACAAACGGACTGGTATCGGCGGTAACGCGGGTCCACGGCATCAGTGAGAGCAGAACGGCTAACGAACCAATATAGAAAATCAGGATGCGGTAGATAACCTGGTTAGTTGCTTTCGGTATACTTTGCTCCGGGTTATCAGCTTCTGCTGCGGTGATCCCCACCAGTTCCAGACCACCGAACGAGAACATGATAATCGCCATCATCATCACCAGCCCGGTGAAGCCGTGCGGCAGGAAACCACCCTGATCCCACAGGTTGCTAACGGTCGCCTGCGGGCCGCTGTTGCCACTGAATAGCAGCCAGCCGCCGAAGATGATCATCGCTACCACCGCGATAACTTTGATAATGGCAAACCAGAACTCCATCTCGCCAAACACTTTAACGTTGGTCAGGTTGATGGCGTTAATCACCACAAAGAATACGGCGGCAGAAACCCAGGTGGGGATTTCCGGATACCAGAACTGAATGTATTTACCCACGGCAGTCAGCTCAGCCATGGCAACTAAAACGTACAGTACCCAGTAGTTCCAGCCAGAGGCGAAACCGGCAAAACTGCCCCAGTATTTATAAGCAAAGTGGCTAAAGGAGCCTGCGACAGGTTCTTCGACCACCATTTCACCCAGCTGACGCATGATCAGAAAGGCGATAAAACCAGCAATGGCGTAACCCAGGATAATCCCTGGCCCTGCGGACTGTATTACGGAGGCGCTACCCAGGAATAACCCGGTCCCTATCGCGCCACCCAGCGCGATAAGCTGAATATGGCGGTTTTTAAGGCCGCGCTTTAGCTGCTCGCCGTGCTGTTGACCTTCCATCATGAAACCTCGTGCGGTGGTTGTTTTTTTGATCTACGCAGTGATGCGTGTGTAAGTTTGCAATTCCGTTTGTTGTATTAATTTGTTTACATCAAAGAAGTTTGAATTGTTACAAAAAGACTTCCGTCAGATCAAGAATAATGGTATGCGGCAGCGAATGCACCCGCTTTATGCATGGTTGAAGATGAGTTGCTTAAAAAGAAACCGTTTGTAAAGCTCAGCCTCAACCCCTCTCAATATGTAGAATGAATTTAAATTCGTTTTAATTGAATTAAAAATCACAAAATTGGTAAGTGAATCGGTTCAATTCGGATTTTTATAGTTTAATAATCGTTAAAAAATCCCTTTCCTACGTAAAGTCTACATTTGTGCATAGTTACAACTTTGAAACGTTATATATGTCAAGTTGTTAAAATGTGCACAGTTTCATGATTTCAATCAAAACCTGTATGGACATAAGGTGAATACTTTGTTACTTTAGCGTCACAGACATGAAATTGGTAAGACCAATTGACTTCGGCAAGTGGCTTAAGACAGGAACTCATGGCCTACAGCAAAATCCGCCAACCAAAACTCTCCGATGTGATTGAGCAGCAACTGGAGTTTTTGATCCTCGAAGGCACTCTCCGCCCGGGCGAAAAACTCCCACCGGAACGCGAACTGGCAAAACAGTTTGACGTCTCCCGTCCCTCCTTGCGTGAGGCGATTCAACGTCTCGAAGCGAAGGGCTTGTTGCTTCGTCGCCAGGGTGGCGGCACTTTTGTCCAGAGCAGCCTATGGCAAAGCTTCAGCGATCCGCTGGTGGAGCTGCTCTCCGACCATCCTGAGTCACAGTATGACTTGCTCGAAACACGACACGCCCTGGAAGGTATCGCCGCTTATTACGCTGCGCTGCGTAGTACCGATGAAGACAAGGAACGCATCTGTGAACTCCATCACGCCATAGAACTGGCGCAGCAGTCTGGCGATCTGGACGCGGAATCAAACGCCGTACTCCAGTATCAGATTGCTGTCACTGAAGCGGCCCACAATGTGGTTCTGCTTCATCTGCTAAGGTGTATGGAGCCGATGTTGGCCCAGAATGTCCGCCAGAACTTCGAATTGCTCTATTCGCGTCGCGAGATGCTGCCGCTGGTGAGTAGTCACCGCACCCGCATATTTGAAGCGATTATGGCCGGTAAGCCGGAAGAAGCGCGCGAAGCATCGCATCGCCATCTGGCCTTTATCGAAGAAATTTTGCTCGACAGAAGTCGTGAAGAGAGCCGCCGTGAGCGTTCTCTGCGTCGTCTGGAGCAACGAAAGAATTAGTGATTTTTCTGGTAAAAATTATCCAGAAGATGTTGTAAATCAAGCGCATATAAAAGCGCGGCAACTAAACGTAGAACCTGTCTTATTGAGCTTTCCGGCGAGAGTTCAATGGGACAGGTTCCAGAAAACTCAACGTTATTAGATAGATAAGGAATAACCCATGTCAGAACGTTTCCCAAATGACGTGGATCCGATCGAAACTCGCGACTGGCTCCAGGCGATCGAATCGGTCATCCGTGAAGAAGGTGTTGAGCGTGCTCAGTATCTGATCGACCAACTGCTTGCTGAAGCCCGCAAAGGCGGTGTAAACGTAGCCGCAGGCACAGGTATCAGCAACTACATCAACACCATCCCCGTTGAAGAACAACCGGAGTATCCGGGTAATCTGGAACTGGAACGCCGTATTCGTTCAGCTATCCGCTGGAACGCCATCATGACGGTGCTGCGTGCGTCGAAAAAAGACCTCGAACTGGGCGGCCATATGGCGTCCTTCCAGTCTTCCGCAACCATTTATGATGTGTGCTTTAACCACTTCTTCCGTGCACGCAACGAGCAGGATGGCGGCGACCTGGTTTACTTCCAGGGCCACATCTCCCCGGGCGTGTACGCACGTGCTTTCCTGGAAGGTCGTCTGACTCAGGAGCAGCTGGATAACTTCCGTCAGGAAGTTCACGGCAATGGCCTCTCTTCCTATCCGCACCCGAAACTGATGCCGGAATTCTGGCAGTTCCCGACCGTATCTATGGGGCTGGGGCCGATTGGTGCTATTTACCAGGCTAAATTCCTGAAATATCTGGAACACCGTGGCCTGAAAGATACCTCTAAACAGACCGTTTACGCGTTCCTCGGCGACGGTGAAATGGACGAACCGGAATCTAAAGGTGCGATCACCATCGCTACCCGTGAAAAACTGGATAACCTGGTCTTCGTTATCAACTGTAACCTGCAGCGTCTTGACGGCCCGGTCACCGGTAACGGCAAGATCATCAACGAACTGGAAGGCATCTTCGAAGGTGCTGGCTGGAACGTGATCAAAGTGATGTGGGGTAGCCGTTGGGATGATCTGCTGCGTAAAGATACCAGCGGTAAACTGATCCAGCTGATGAACGAAACCGTTGACGGCGACTACCAGACCTTCAAATCGAAAGATGGTGCGTACGTTCGTGAACACTTCTTCGGTAAATATCCTGAAACCGCAGCACTGGTTGCAGACTGGACTGACGAGCAGATCTGGGCACTGAACCGTGGTGGTCACGATCCGAAGAAAATCTACGCTGCATTCAAGAAAGCGCAGGAAACCAAAGGCAAAGCGACAGTAATCCTTGCTCATTCCATTAAAGGTTACGGCATGGGCGACGCGGCTGAAGGTAAAAACATCGCGCACCAGGTTAAGAAAATGAACATGGACGGCGTGCGTCACATCCGCGACCGTTTCAATGTGCCGGTGTCTGATGCAGATATCGAAAAACTGCCGTACATCACCTTCCCGGAAGGTTCTGAAGAGCATACCTATCTGCACGCACAGCGTCAGAAACTGCACGGTTATCTGCCAAGCCGTCAGCCGAACTTCACCGAGAAGCTTGAGCTGCCGAGCCTGCAAGACTTCGGCGCGCTGCTGGAAGAGCAGAGCAAAGAGATCTCTACCACTATCGCTTTCGTTCGTGCCCTGAACGTAATGCTGAAGAACAAGTCGATCAAAGATCGTCTGGTACCGATCATCGCCGACGAAGCGCGTACTTTCGGTATGGAAGGTCTGTTCCGTCAGATTGGTATTTACAGCCCGAACGGTCAGCAGTACACCCCGCAGGACCGCGAGCAGGTTGCTTACTATAAAGAAGACGAGAAAGGTCAGATTCTGCAGGAAGGGATCAACGAGCTGGGCGCAGGTTGTTCCTGGCTGGCAGCGGCGACCTCTTACAGCACCAACAATCTGCCGATGATCCCGTTCTACATCTATTACTCGATGTTCGGCTTCCAGCGTATTGGCGATCTGTGCTGGGCGGCTGGCGACCAGCAAGCGCGTGGCTTCCTGATCGGCGGTACTTCCGGTCGTACCACCCTGAACGGAGAAGGTCTGCAGCATGAAGATGGTCACAGCCACATTCAGTCGCTGACTATTCCGAACTGTATCTCTTACGACCCGGCTTACGCTTACGAAGTTGCTGTCATTATGCATGACGGTCTGGAGCGTATGTACGGTGAAAAACAAGAGAACGTTTACTACTACATCACCACGCTGAACGAAAACTACCACATGCCGGCAATGCCGGAAGGTGCTGAGGAAGGTATCCGTAAAGGTATCTACAAACTCGAAACCATTGAAGGTAGCAAAGGTAAAGTTCAGCTGCTGGGCTCCGGTTCTATCCTGCGTCACGTCCGTGAAGCGGCAGAGATCCTGGCGAAAGATTACGGCGTAGGTTCTGACGTTTATAGCGTGACCTCCTTCACCGAGCTGGCGCGTGATGGTCAGGATTGTGAACGCTGGAACATGCTTCATCCGCTGGAAACTCCGCGCGTTCCGTATATCGCTCAGGTGATGAACGACGCTCCGGCAGTGGCATCTACCGACTATATGAAACTGTTCGCTGAGCAGGTCCGTACTTACGTACCGGCTGACGACTACCGCGTACTGGGTACTGATGGCTTCGGTCGTTCCGACAGCCGTGAGAACCTGCGTCACCACTTCGAAGTTGATGCTTCTTATGTCGTGGTTGCGGCGCTGGGCGAACTGGCTAAACGTGGCGAAATCGATAAGAAAGTGGTTGCTGACGCAATCGCCAAATTCAACATCGATGCAGATAAAGTTAACCCGCGTCTGGCGTAAGAGGTAAAAGAATAATGGCTATCGAAATCAAAGTACCGGACATCGGGGCTGATGAAGTTGAAATCACCGAGATCCTGGTCAAAGTGGGCGACAAAGTTGAAGCCGAACAGTCGCTGATCACCGTAGAAGGCGACAAAGCCTCTATGGAAGTTCCGTCTCCGCAGGCGGGTATCGTTAAAGAGATCAAAGTCTCTGTTGGCGATAAAACCCAGACCGGCGCACTGATTATGATTTTCGATTCCGCCGACGGTGCAGCAGACGCTGCACCTGCTCAGGCAGAAGAGAAGAAAGAAGCAGCTCCGGCAGCAGCACCCGCGGCTGCGGCGGCAAAAGACGTTAACGTTCCGGATATCGGCAGCGACGAAGTTGAAGTGACCGAAATCCTGGTGAAAGTTGGCGATAAAGTTGAAGCTGAACAGTCGCTGATCACCGTAGAAGGCGATAAAGCTTCTATGGAAGTTCCGGCTCCGTTTGCTGGCACCGTGAAAGAGATCAAAGTGAACGTGGGTGACAAAGTGTCTACCGGCTCGCTGATTATGGTCTTCGAAGTCGCGGGTGAAGCAGGCGCGGCAGCTCCGGCGGCTAAACAGGAAGCGGCTCCGGCAGCGGCCCCTGCACCAGCAGCTGGCGTGAAAGAAGTTAACGTTCCGGATATCGGCGGTGACGAAGTTGAAGTGACTGAAGTGATGGTGAAAGTGGGCGACAAAGTTGCCGCTGAACAGTCACTGATCACCGTAGAAGGCGACAAAGCTTCTATGGAAGTTCCGGCGCCGTTTGCAGGCGTCGTGAAGGAACTGAAAGTCAACGTTGGCGATAAAGTGAAAACTGGCTCGCTGATTATGATCTTCGAAGTTGAAGGCGCAGCGCCTGCGGCAGCTCCTGCGAAACAGGAAGCGGCAGCGCCGGCACCGGCAGCAAAAGCTGAAGCCCCGGCAGCAGCACCAGCTGCGAAAGCGGAAGGCAAATCTGAATTTGCTGAAAACGACGCTTATGTTCACGCGACTCCGCTGATCCGCCGTCTGGCACGCGAGTTTGGTGTTAACCTGGCGAAAGTGAAGGGCACTGGCCGTAAAGGTCGTATCCTGCGCGAAGACGTTCAGGCTTACGTGAAAGAAGCTATCAAACGTGCAGAAGCAGCTCCGGCGGCGACTGGCGGCGGTATCCCAGGCATGCTGCCGTGGCCGAAGGTGGACTTCAGCAAGTTTGGTGAAATCGAAGAAGTGGAACTGGGCCGTATCCAGAAAATTTCTGGTGCTAACCTGAGCCGTAACTGGGTGATGATCCCGCATGTTACCCACTTCGACAAAACCGATATCACCGAGCTGGAAGCGTTCCGTAAACAGCAGAACGAAGAAGCGGCGAAACGTAAGCTGGATGTGAAGATCACCCCGGTTGTCTTCATCATGAAAGCCGTTGCTGCAGCTCTTGAGCAGATGCCTCGCTTCAATAGTTCGCTGTCGGAAGACGGTCAGCGTCTGACCCTGAAGAAATACATCAACATCGGTGTGGCGGTGGATACCCCGAACGGTCTGGTTGTTCCGGTATTCAAAGACGTCAACAAGAAAGGCATCATCGAGCTGTCTCGCGAGCTGATGACTATTTCTAAGAAAGCGCGTGACGGTAAGCTGACTGCGGGCGAAATGCAGGGCGGTTGCTTCACCATCTCCAGCATCGGCGGCCTGGGTACTACCCACTTCGCGCCGATTGTGAACGCGCCGGAAGTGGCTATCCTCGGCGTTTCCAAGTCCGCGATGGAGCCGGTGTGGAATGGTAAAGAGTTCGTGCCGCGTCTGATGCTGCCGCTTTCTCTCTCCTTCGACCACCGCGTGATCGACGGTGCTGATGGTGCCCGTTTCATTACCATCATTAACAACACGCTGTCTGACATTCGCCGTCTGGTGATGTAAGTAAAAGAGCCGGCCCAACGGCCGGCTTTTTTCTGGTAATCTCATGAATGTATTGAGGTTATTAGCGAATAGACAAATCGGTTGCCGTTTGTTGTTTAAAAATTGTTAACAATTTTGTAAAATACCGACGGATAGAACGACCCGGTGGTGGTTAGGGTATTACTTCACATACCCTATGGATTTCTGGGTGCAGCAAGGTAGCAAGCGCCAGAATCCCCAGGGGCTTACATAAGTAAGTGACTGGGGTGAGGGCGTGAAGCTAACGCCGCTGCGGCCTGAAAGACGACGGGTATGACCGCCGGAGATAAATATATAGAGGTCATGATGAGTACTGAAATCAAAACTCAGGTCGTGGTACTTGGGGCAGGCCCCGCAGGTTACTCCGCTGCCTTCCGTTGCGCTGATTTAGGTCTGGAAACCGTAATCGTAGAACGTTACAACACCCTTGGCGGTGTTTGCCTGAACGTCGGCTGTATCCCTTCTAAAGCACTGCTGCACGTAGCAAAAGTTATCGAAGAAGCCAAAGCGCTGGCTGAACACGGTATCGTCTTCGGCGAACCGAAAACCGATATTGACAAGATTCGTACCTGGAAAGAGAAAGTGATCAATCAGCTGACCGGTGGTCTGGCTGGTATGGCGAAAGGCCGCAAAGTCAAAGTGGTCAACGGTCTGGGTAAATTTACCGGGGCTAACACCCTGGAAGTTGAAGGTGAGAACGGTAAAACCGTGATCAACTTCGACAACGCGATCATTGCAGCGGGTTCTCGCCCGATCCAACTGCCGTTTATTCCGCATGAAGATCCGCGTATCTGGGACTCCACTGACGCGCTGGAACTGAAAGAAGTACCAGAACGCCTGCTGGTAATGGGTGGCGGTATCATCGGTCTGGAAATGGGCACCGTATACCACGCGCTGGGTTCACAGATTGACGTGGTTGAAATGTTCGACCAGGTTATCCCGGCAGCTGACAAAGACATCGTTAAAGTCTTCACCAAGCGTATCAGCAAGAAATTCAACCTGATGCTGGAAACCAAAGTTACCGCTGTTGAAGCGAAAGAAGACGGTATTTATGTGACGATGGAAGGCAAAAAAGCACCCGCTGAACCGCAGCGTTACGACGCCGTGCTGGTAGCGATTGGTCGTGTGCCGAACGGTAAAAACCTCGACGCAGGCAAAGCTGGCGTGGAAGTGGACGACCGTGGTTTCATCCGCGTTGACAAACAGCTGCGTACCAACGTACCGCACATCTTTGCTATCGGCGATATCGTTGGTCAGCCGATGCTGGCACACAAAGGTGTTCACGAAGGTCACGTTGCCGCTGAAGTTATCGCCGGTAAAAAACACTACTTCGATCCGAAAGTTATCCCGTCTATCGCCTATACCGAACCAGAAGTTGCATGGGTAGGTCTGACTGAGAAAGAAGCGAAAGAGAAAGGCATCAGCTATGAAACCGCCACCTTCCCGTGGGCTGCTTCTGGTCGTGCTATCGCTTCCGACTGCGCAGACGGTATGACCAAGCTGATTTTCGACAAAGAATCTCACCGTGTGATCGGTGGTGCGATTGTCGGTACCAACGGCGGCGAGCTGCTGGGTGAAATCGGCCTGGCAATCGAAATGGGTTGTGACGCTGAAGACATCGCGCTGACCATCCATGCGCACCCGACTCTGCACGAGTCTGTGGGCCTGGCGGCAGAAGTGTTCGAAGGTAGCATTACCGACCTGCCGAACCCGAAAGCGAAGAAGAAGTAATTTTTCGTTTGCCGGAACATCCGGCAATTAAAAAAGCGGCTAACCACGCCGCTTTTTTTACGTCTGTAATTTACCTTTCCAGTCGCCTTGCTCCGCGCTCAGAGAGACGTTCGCGTACTGCTGACCGTTGATCGTTATTCAATCTTGCAGTACGGTTACTGTCGTTTAGACGTTGTGGGCGGCTCTCCTGAACTCTCTCCCGAAAAACCTGACGTTGTTCAGGTGATGCTGATTGAACACGCTGGCGGGCGTTATCACGTTGCTGTTGGTTCAGTGGGCGCTGCTGTACTTTTTCCTTAAACACCTGGCGCTGCTCAGGAGAAGCTGACTGATAACGCTGACGAGCGGCGTCCTTTTGTTGCTGGGTCAGGGGTTGGCGACGGCTGAAGTCGCGGAAGTCGTCATAGCTCCGCTTCATTAAACCGCTGTGCCGCTGCCTGACGTTGGGTATCTCGTGTAATGACGGGGGCGGCGTGTGTTCGTTGCTGAAACTGACTTGCTGCCGTCTGACGCTGGCTGTCGCGTGTTGGAGCAGGTAGCTGCGTGGCACTCATTCCGCCGTTGACATCGGTTTGATGAAACCGCTTTGCCATATCCTGATCATGATAGGGCATACCATTACGGTAGTTTGGATTGTGCCGCCATGCCATATTCTTATCAGTAAGATGCTCACCGGTGATACGGTTGAAATTGTTGACGTCGATATTGATGTTGTCGCCGTTGTGTTGCCAGCCATTACCGTCACGATGACCGCCATCGTGGTGATGATAATCATCATCGTCATGATGATGATGGTCATGATCGTCGTCATCCCAGTCGATGCTGCTGAATAGTGCGTACGTGGTAGCAACACCCATGCTATAGCCGAATCCGCGCACAAAGCTGTCAATAAACGGTTCTCCGGCTGGTGGTGGCAGATAAACCGGCGGATACGCAGTATTGGCCCAGTTCCCGTAAACCATGGTTGGGTTGTAGTTGGGAATATAGACCACATCAGGATTGGCGGGCTCAATGGAAATGACGGTTGTTGCAGGCTCTGTAATGACGGGGCTGGCAGTTAAAACGGTATTGGATGGTATGACGGGTGCAGTGACTGTCTGTTTTACCGGTACAGCTTTCTTCGTTGTGGTAATAACTTTTTGTTCGTTTGATGACTTCAGCGAACCGGTTTGTTGCGCCAGTTGCCGCAATCGCTGTACCGAGTCCATCACGTCCTGCGGCTGCGCCAGAAAAGCATCGCCCAGGTTTTGCACCCATTGCGGGTTTTCGCCCATCAATGCCATCAATTGTGGAAAGGCCACCAGTGATTTAACGCTGGCGTCCCACGGCTGGTCAGATACCGCCTGAATAGCAGCATCGCCTTGTTTAAGTGGATTATCGTGCGACCATTGCACTGCTTGAGCAACGTTTGCCGGATAGGTTGATGCCATCAGCACCTGCGAAAGTAGGGCGTCGGGATACAGCGCGACGGGCGCGACCCATTGATCTATTTGTGCAGTGCTGAATGCGGATTTAACGACGGCGGGTGTTACGGGAGGCGCGGAAACCGTTGCAGGAAGCGTAACCGCGGCAGCGTCAGACACAGCCAGTTGTGTCGATTGCGTTTCCACAGCCGCTTCCACTGTGCGGCTTTTTATATATAGCCCGGCAGAGGCGGCACAAAGCCCGGCACTGCAAATTAGTGCCAGCACATGGGGTTTAAACGGCAAAGTCATTTTCATAATTTGGATCTCAAGGAAATCGCAATGGTCGGCGAACTGCCACCCGCAGGTGCTGTTAATCCGAGTATAAAGAGGCGGTAGTTTAAATTTTGACTAATCTTGGGATTCGTTGAGAAAGGTGATTATCACCATGCGAATTAACGAAGTTTTTACGGAGGGAAACAATCTCTAGACCATCCTTAACGATTCAGCCACTTTTTTATGTTGCTTTTTTGTAAACAGATTAACACGTCGTCAAAATCCTGCTATTCTGCCCGTTGCGGTACTGGGCATTTACCCTACAAACTGCTGTCTCACAGGAGCGTGAAGAGAATCGCCTGCCGCACTATGACAATGAGAGCGAGGAGAACCGTCGTGCTAGAAGAATACCGTAAGCACGTAGCTGAGCGTGCCGCTGAGGGGATTGCGCCCAAACCCCTGGATGCAAACCAAATGGCCGCACTTGTAGAGCTGCTGAAAAACCCGCCCGCGGGCGAAGAAGAATTCCTGTTAGATCTGTTAACCAACCGTGTTCCCCCTGGCGTCGATGAAGCCGCCTATGTCAAAGCAGGCTTCCTGGCTGCTATCGCGAAAGGCGAAGCCAAATCCCCTCTGCTGACTCCGGAAAAAGCCATCGAACTGCTGGGCACCATGCAGGGTGGTTACAACATTCATCCGCTGATCGACGCGCTGGATGATGCCAAATTGGCACCGATCGCTGCCAAAGCACTTTCTCACACACTGCTGATGTTCGATAACTTCTATGACGTAGAAGAGAAAGCGAAAGCAGGCAACGAATATGCGAAGCAGGTAATGCAGTCCTGGGCGGATGCCGAATGGTTTCTGAATCGCCCGGCGCTGGCTGAAAAACTGACCGTTACCGTCTTCAAAGTCACTGGCGAAACCAACACCGATGACCTTTCTCCGGCACCGGATGCGTGGTCGCGCCCGGATATCCCACTGCACGCGCTGGCGATGCTGAAAAACGCCCGTGAAGGTATTGAGCCAGACCAGCCAGGTGTTGTTGGCCCGATCAAACAGATTGAAGCTCTGCAACAGAAAGGTTTCCCGCTGGCGTACGTCGGTGACGTTGTGGGTACGGGTTCATCGCGTAAATCCGCCACGAACTCCGTTCTGTGGTTTATGGGCGATGATATTCCACATGTGCCGAACAAACGCGGCGGTGGTTTGTGCCTCGGCGGTAAAATTGCACCCATCTTCTTTAACACGATGGAAGACGCGGGTGCACTGCCAATCGAAGTCGACGTCTCTAACCTGAACATGGGCGACGTGATTGACGTTTACCCGTACAAAGGTGAAGTGCGTAACCACGAAACAGGCGAACTGCTGGCGACCTTCGAACTGAAAACCGACGTGCTGATTGATGAAGTGCGTGCTGGCGGCCGTATCCCGCTGATTATCGGGCGTGGCCTGACCACCAAAGCGCGTGAAGCACTTGGTCTGCCGCACAGTGATGTGTTCCGTCAGGCGAAAGATGTCGCTGAGAGCGATCGCGGCTTCTCGCTGGCGCAGAAAATGGTAGGCCGTGCCTGTGGCGTGAAAGGCATTCGTCCGGGCGCGTACTGCGAACCGAAAATGACTTCTGTAGGTTCACAGGACACTACCGGCCCGATGACCCGTGATGAACTGAAAGACCTGGCGTGCCTGGGCTTCTCGGCTGACCTGGTGATGCAGTCTTTCTGCCACACCGCGGCGTATCCGAAGCCAGTTGACGTGAACACGCACCACACGCTGCCGGACTTCATTATGAACCGTGGCGGTGTGTCGCTGCGTCCGGGTGACGGCGTAATCCACTCCTGGCTGAACCGTATGCTGCTGCCGGATACCGTCGGTACCGGAGGTGACTCCCATACCCGTTTCCCGATCGGTATCTCTTTCCCGGCGGGTTCTGGTCTGGTGGCATTTGCAGCCGCAACAGGCGTAATGCCGCTGGATATGCCGGAATCCGTTCTGGTGCGCTTCAAAGGCAAAATGCAGCCGGGCATCACCCTGCGCGATCTGGTACACGCCATTCCGCTGTATGCCATCAAACAAGGTCTGCTGACCGTTGAGAAGAAAGGCAAGAAAAACATCTTCTCTGGCCGCATTCTGGAAATTGAAGGTCTGCCGGATCTGAAAGTTGAGCAGGCCTTTGAGCTTACCGATGCGTCCGCTGAGCGTTCTGCCGCTGGTTGTACTATCAAGCTGAACAAAGAACCAATCATCGAATACCTTAACTCTAATATCGTCCTGCTGAAGTGGATGATCGCGGAAGGTTACGGCGATCGTCGTACCCTGGAACGTCGTATTCAGGGCATGGAAAAATGGCTGGCGAATCCTGAGCTGCTGGAAGCCGATGCAGATGCGGAATACGCGGCAGTGATTGACATCGATCTGGCGGATATTAAAGAGCCAATCCTGTGTGCTCCGAACGACCCGGATGACGCGCGTCCGCTGTCTGCGGTACAGGGCGAGAAGATCGACGAAGTATTTATCGGTTCTTGCATGACTAACATCGGTCACTTCCGTGCTGCGGGTAAACTGCTGGATGCGCATAAAGGCCAGTTGCCGACCCGCCTGTGGGTGGCACCGCCAACCCGTATGGACGCCGCACAGTTGACTGAAGAAGGCTACTACAGCGTCTTCGGTAAGAGCGGGGCTCGTATCGAGATCCCGGGCTGTTCTCTGTGTATGGGTAACCAGGCGCGTGTAGCAGACGGTGCGACGGTGGTTTCCACCTCTACCCGTAACTTCCCGAACCGTCTGGGGACTGGCGCGAATGTCTTCCTGGCTTCTGCAGAACTGGCGGCTGTTGCGGCGCTGATTGGCAAACTGCCGACGCCGGAAGAGTACCAGACCTACGTTGCGCAAGTAGATAAAACTGCCGTTGATACTTATCGTTATCTGAACTTCAACCAACTTTCTCAGTACACCGAAAAAGCCGATGGGGTGATTTTCCAGACTGCGGTGTAATAAGTAAGCGCACGCGCTGCGCATAAACGACACAATGCCCGGTGAATGAGATTCCCGGGCATTTTTTATTTCTAAACCATCGCCGTTCCGCTGTTTTTCTCCGGTAAGGCTGCGATAATTACATCAATGGCGCAATGCGATTTCGGCGCATTGCCGGGAGCAGAGGAACACACTATGGATTACGAATTTCTGCGCGATATTACCGGAGTGGTAAAGGTGCGTATGTCCATGGGGCATGAAGTGGTCGGGCACTGGTTTAATGAAGAGGTGAAAGAAAACCTGGCCTTGCTTGATGAAGTGGAACAAGCAGCGCACGCACTGAAAGGTAGCGAACGGTCCTGGCAACGGGCAGGGCATGAATACACCCTGTGGATGGACGGTGAAGAGGTGATGGTTCGCGCCAATCAACTGGAATTCGCTGGCGATGAAATGGAAGAGGGGATGAACTACTACGACGAAGAAAGCCTGTCGCTATGCGGCGTTGAGGATTTTCTGCAGGTCGTGGCGGCTTACCGCAATTTCGTGCAGCAGAAGTAAATAAATCTGGCGGAGCCTGGAGCTCCGCCAGAGCCGTTAAACAGCTGGCATATTGCGCCCGTAATAAATCTCGCGCATTTCTTTCCACAGCGCAGCGGTAATTTCCTGGCGCTCGCTGTCGGTTAAATCTTCCGGTTTGGTGTGGAACATGTAGTGCTTAAGGTCGAACTCTTTAAGCAACATCTTGGTATGGAAGATATTTTCCTGATAGACGTTTACATCCACCATGTCATACAGCGCCTTCATATCGTCAGACATAAAGTTCTGAATCGAATTAATCTCATGGTCGATAAAGTGCTTCATACCGTTAATGTCGCGGGTAAAACCGCGCACGCGATAATCAATGGTTACGATATCGGACTCAAGCTGGTGGATCAGGTAATTCAGCGCCTTCAGCGGAGAAATCACGCCGCAGGTAGAGACTTCAATATCGGCGCGGAAGGTACATAAACCACCTTCAGGATGGCTTTCCGGGTAGGTATGTACGCAAATATGACTTTTATCGAGATGGGCAACGACCGTTTCTGGCAGTGGGCCGGGGTGTTCTGTTTTGTCGATGAGTTTCGGGTCAACCGGTTCTTCACTCACCAGAATAGTGACGCTGGCACCCTGTGGTTCGTAATCTTGGCGGGCGATGTTAAGAATATTGGCCCCGATAATGGAACAGGTTTCTGACAGGATTTCGGTCAGACGGTTGGCATTATAGAGTTCATCGATATAAGCAATATAACCGTCGCGCTCTTCGGCAGTTTTGGCGTAGCAGATATCGTAAATACAAAAACTCAGACTTTTGGTCAGATTATTAAAGCCATGCAGTTTCAGTTTTTTCAATCTCTTATCTTCTCCTTAGGACGGCTGTGAAGCCAGTGCATCTTGCAGATACTGAGGTAAGGCAAAAGCTGCCGTATGGATTGCCGGATTGTAATAACGGCATTTCAGGCCAGAAGCGAGAAAACGCGCCTGAATAATTTCGGTTGAGAGATGGCGTAAGGCGTCGTTATCTGTCGCCCATGCAAAAGTCATGATACCGCCGTAATAGGTCGGGATCGCCGCCTGATAAAAGCCAACGTCGCTGAAGTAATGGCTGAGTTTGCGATGGCTGTCGATGGCTTCTTCCTGCTGTAAAAAGCAGACGCCGTTTTGTGCGACGAAGATACCGCTAGGATTCAGGCAACGTTTGCAGCCTTCATAAAATGCTGAGGTGAACAGACTTTCGCCGGGACCGATAGGATCGGTGCAGTCGGAGATAATGACATCAAAGGTCTGGCTGGTTTGATTAACGAAATTGACGCCATCGTCGATCACCAGCTTAAAGCGCGGATCGTCGTAGCTACCGGCGTTATGGTTGGGCAGATACTGACGGCAGAACGACACGACACCCGCATCGATTTCCACCATCGTGATTGACTCAACGTTTTTATGTCGGGTTACTTCACGCAGCATGGCACCGTCGCCGCCGCCGATAATCAGCACATGTTTCGCGTGACCGTGGGCCAGTAGCGGAACATGGGTCATCATCTCATGATAGATAAACTCGTCGCGCTCGGTGGTTTGTACTACGCCATCCAGCGCCATTACGCGACCAAATGCAGCGTTCTCAAAAATGATCAGATCTTGGTGATCGGTCTTTTCATGATACAGAACGTTATCTACCGCAAAGTACTGCCCAAACTGGTCGTGTAGCGTTTCATGCCACTGTTTTTTTTCGGCCATGGGTTGATACCTCCTTTGTTAACACCCGTAAAAAAAGGGCGCAACATAATAGCTAACATTGACCGCGGATGCACGGTCAATATTTCTACAAAAAGGTATCAGGGATTATTTGACGTAGGCAAGCAGGCTTAAGGAATCGCGGGCCAGGGCTTTGCACTTTTTAGCGACGGGAATGCCAATGCCGCTGAGATCGCGGTAGCTGTCTTCACCGAGGGCTTTCATGTCGAAGGTGTCGTAATTACTGAGATCCCACTGGTTTTGCTGGGCGAAAAAGACCAGTGCGCGACGAATTTGCCCGTTAGGTAAGTTCTGGTAACCACAATCGTTCTTCAGAAAGACAAAAACTGCCGTTAAATCGGCCATATCTTCGGCTTCAGACTCGCTGAGCGCGTAACTGTTTGCGCAAACGGCCATCAGACTGCCGAATAACACTGTTCTGAAAAACGTCTTCATTGCTTCTACCAGGGGCTTAAAGAAGATAAACGTTAGCACACTGCGAGCGAGGCGACGACCATTATTGTCGATTAAATTGTGTCTGCGGCTTGACCTTCCCGTAAGGGGAAGGACTATGCTCAACGTTTGATTTTGTTTCGCCTGCTTAAGAATAAGGAAATAACTATGCAACGTCGTGATTTCTTAAAATATTCCGTCGCGCTGGGTGTGGCTTCAGCCTTGCCGCTGTGGAGCCGCGCAGTCTTTGCGGCGGAACGCCCAACGTTACCGATCCCTGATTTGCTCACGACCGATGCCCGTAATCGCATTCAGTTAACTATTGGCGCAGGTCAGTCTACCTTTGGCGAGAAAACTGCAACTACCTGGGGCTATAACGGCAATCTGCTGGGGCCGGCGGTGAAATTACAGCGCGGCAAAGCGGTAACGGTTGATATCTATAACCAACTGACGGAAGAGACGACGTTGCACTGGCACGGGCTGGAAGTACCGGGTGAAGTCGACGGCGGCCCGCAGGGAATTATTCCACCAGGTGGCAAGCGCTCGGTGACGTTGAACGTTGATCAACCTGCCGCTACTTGCTGGTTCCATCCACATCAACATGGCAAGACTGGGCGACAGGTGGCGATGGGGTTGGCTGGGCTGGTGGTAATTGAAGATGACGAGATCCTGAAATTAATGCTGCCAAAACAGTGGGGTATCGATGATGTTCCGGTGATTGTTCAGGATAAAAAATTTAACGCTGATGGGCAGATTGATTATCAACTGGATGTGATGACCGCCGCCGTGGGCTGGTTTGGCGATACGCTGCTGACCAACGGTGCAATCTACCCACAACACGCTGCCCCGCGTGGTTGGCTGCGCCTGCGTTTGCTCAATGGCTGTAATGCCCGCTCGCTCAATTTCGCCACCAGCGACAATCGCCCGCTGTATGTGATTGCCAGCGACGGTGGTCTGCTACCTGAACCGGTGAAGGTGAGCGAGCTGCCGGTGCTGATGGGCGAGCGTTTTGAAGTGCTGGTGGAGGTTAACGACAACAAACCCTTTGACCTGGTGACGCTACCGGTCAGCCAGATGGGGATGGCGATTGCGCCGTTTGACAAGCCGCATCCGGTAATGCGGATTCAGCCGATTGCTATTAGTGCCTCCGGTGCTTTGCCAGACACATTAAGTAGCCTGCCTGCGTTACCTTCGCTGGAAGGGCTGACGGTACGCAAGCTGCAACTTTCTATGGACCCGATGCTCGATATGATGGGTATGCAGATGCTAATGGAGAAATATGGCGATCAGGCGATGGCCGGAATGGATCACAGCCAGATGATGGGCCATATGGGGCACGGTAATATGAATCATATGAACCACGGCGGGAAGTTCGATTTCCACCATGCCAATAAAATCAACGGTCAGGCGTTTGATATGAATAAGCCGATGTTTGCGGCGGCGAAAGGGCAGTACGAACGTTGGGTTATCTCTGGCGTGGGCGACATGATGCTGCATCCGTTCCATATTCACGGCACGCAGTTCCGTATCTTGTCAGAAAATGGCAAACCGCCAGCGGCTCATCGCGCGGGCTGGAAAGATACCGTTAAGGTAGAAGGCAATGTCAGTGAAGTGCTGGTGAAGTTTAATCACGACGCACCGAAAGAACATGCTTATATGGCGCACTGCCATCTGCTGGAGCATGAAGATACGGGGATGATGTTAGGGTTTACGGTATAAAAAGACCGTATTCGGAAATATGCCCGGATCTCTCCGGGCATTATGGTTATTTCACATCATCCGGCAGGGCATAAGCCACAATATAGTCGCCCATCTTCGTACCAAATGAACCGTGACCGCCTGCGGAGATCACCACATACTGCTTACCATTCACTTCATAGGTCATTGGCGTCGCCTGACCACCCGCTGGTAAACGACCCTGCCACAGTTTTTCACCGTTGCTCATGTTGTAAGCGCGCAGGTAGTTATCTGCCGTAGCGGCGATAAACAGCACGTTACCCGCCGTGGAGATTGGCCCGCCCAGCATCGGCATACCCATATTGAACGGCACCGGTACAGGCATCGGGAACGGCATACTGTCCTGCGGCGTACCAATACGTTTCTTCCACACCACTTCATTGGTTTTCAGATCCAGCGCCGAGATATAACCCCATGCTGGCTGTTTACACGGCAGACCAAACGGTGAGAGGAACGGGTTGAGCGTGACACCATACGGTACACCGTACTGTGGCTGAATGCCGGATTCCGTACCCGTGCCTTTGGCATCTTTCGGCTGCTCCATCGGGTTACCCGGACCGCGTGGGATCAGTTTCGAAACAAACGGCAGTGCCATTGGGTTGGCAATTGCCACTTCACGATTTGGATCAACGGAAATCCCGCCCCATTCAAACATTCCCAGGTTACCCGGGAAGACCAGCGTGCCCTGTTCAGATGGCGGCGTGAAAATGCCTTCATAGCGCATCTGGTGGAACATCACGCGGCACACCAGTTGGTCAAACATGGTGGCTCCCCACATATCCGCACCGCTCAAATCTTTCTTCGGACGGAAGCTCAGTTCAGAGAACGGCTGGGTCGGAGTAACGTAATCGCCTTTCGCAGCACCTTGCGGCACCGGTTTTTCCGGGGCCGGAACCACCAGTTCGCCATTGCGACGATCGAGCACAAAAATGTTGCCGGTTTTCGCCGGAGCGTAAATAACTGGCACTTTCTGACCATTAACGGTGATGTCCGCCAGCGTCGGCTGTGCCGGAAGATCCATGTCCCACAGGTCGTGGTGAACGGTCTGGTAGCTCCACGCCAGTTTCCCGGTAGTGGCATTCAGCGCCAGAATCGAGCTGGCATAACGTTCCTGTTCCGGTGTGCGGTTACCGCCCCAGATATCCGGCGTGGTCACGCCCATCGGCAGATAGACCAGATCCAGCTTCGCGTCATAGGCCGCTGGTGCTCAGGAGTTTGGCGAGTTAAAGGTAAAGGTGTGTTCGTCAGACGGGATTGCGTTCGGATCTTTCGCGCCGGGATCAAAAGCCCACAGCAGCTCCCCGGTGTTGACATCAAAACCACGGATCACGCCAGACGTTTCGCGGGTTGAGAAGTTATCGGTAACTGAACCTGCCATCACGATGGTTTTATCGGTGATAATCGGTGGCGAAGTCGGTTCATACAGACCCGGTTTGGTGTCTGGCATATTGCTTTGCAGATTGAGCACGCCTTTATTGGCGAAGGTTTCGCACAGTTTGCCGTTTTCAGCGTTAATCGCAATCAGTCGACCATCATTGACCGGAAGAATGATACGACGCGGGCAATCCGCCATCACTTCCGGCGAAGCCGTTTCTGCTTTGGCTTCATGATAAGAGACGCCACGGCAGGTTACGTGCTGGAAAGACTCGTTAGTTTTCAGCTTAGGATCGTAATGCCATTTCTCTTTGCCGCTGGCGGCATCGAGCGCAAACAGGCGCTGGTGAGCGGTACACAGGTAAAGGGTGTCGCCCACTTTAATCGGCGTCACTTCATTGGTGATTTCGCCCGGATCGTTCGGCTGCTTCACATCGCCAGTACGGAACACCCAGGCTTCTTTCAGATTATGGACGTTATCGGCGTTAATTTGTTTCAGAGGTGAAAAGCGTTGACCTTCCTGATTGCGACCATAGGCAGGCCAGTCCTGATCGGCAACGGGTGAGATAGCTTCCGCAGGTGTGGCATCGGCGCTTAAGGTGCCGTTGATTTCCTGCGGATCGTTAAATCCGGCCCAGGTCAGGATACTACCGCTAATCAGCAGTGCCACCACCAGTGCGGCAACTGCGCCGCTGGCAGGAATGACCAGGCGACGCCAGACAAACGGCAGGATCAGCCAGATGCCGAAGAAGACCAGAATATCGCTGCGCGGAGTCAGCGCCCAGAAGTCGAAACCAACTTCCCAGACGCCCCAAATCATGGTGCCGAGCAGCAGGGCGGCGTATAGCCAAAGCGCGGCACGTTTACTGCGCCACAGCATCCAGGCGACGCCGAGCATCACAAGGCCAGCGATAGGGTAGTACCAGGAGCCGCCAATCGCGACCAGCCAGCCTCCGCCAATGAGTAGATACAGCCCGCAAAGCGCTGCAAAAAGGACTGTTAGCGTGACGAGTAATCGTCGCGAGCCTGTATTGTTAATTGCCATAAAGAGACACCATTTCAATTCATTAATATTTTAGTAGCAATTAATTATAGGTTTTAACATGTGTGATCGTCATCACAATTCGAGCTTTATTAACAGATTCCGCGAATGAATAGTTTTACTGGTATACTGCGTGTCTTGCGCTTTGTTGCGGTGCCAAAACCTGCCCGTGCGAAGTGATTTGTTTTTTAATCATATGGTTAGAGATATGAAACATACTGTAGAAGTAATGATCCCCGAAGCGGAGATTAAAGCGCGTATCGCCGAACTGGGTCGTCAGATTACTGAGCGTTACAAAGACAGCGGCAGCGATATGGTGCTGGTGGGGCTGCTGCGTGGCTCATTTATGTTTGTGGCGGACCTGTGCCGTGAAGTTCAGGTATCTCATGAAGTCGACTTTATGACCGCCTCCAGCTACGGTAGCGGCATGTCCACCACCCGTGATGTGAAAATCCTCAAAGATCTGGATGAAGATATCCGTGGCAAGGACGTGCTGATTGTTGAAGATATCATCGACTCGGGGAATACACTGTCGAAAGTGCGTGAGATCTTAAGCCTGCGCGAACCGAAGTCGCTGGCGATTTGTACGCTGCTGGATAAACCGTCCCGTCGTGAAGTGAACGTCCCGGTAGAATTTATCGGTTTCTCGATCCCGGATGAGTTTGTGGTGGGTTACGGCATTGATTACGCACAGCGTTACCGTCATCTGCCGTATATCGGCAAAGTGATTCTGCTGGACGAGTAAGTGTGAAGTTGCCGGATGTGTTGCATCCGGCATGGCATTTTTATTTGTGGTTGGCGTGTTTCAGCTTGAGGTTGGAAATCCCGTGACGGTAACGTTGCTCAAGGGTTTCGCGGTTGGTGGCAGTAACATCCAGATCACGCAGCAAGCCGTCGTGAATGCCATAGGCCCAGCCGTGAATGGTAACTTTCTGCCCGCGTTTCCACGCTGATTGCATAATGGTGGAGTGGCCTAGGTTATACACCTGTTCCATGACGTTCAGTTCACACAAGGTATCCAGACGGCGCTCTTGCGGCATTTCGCCGAGCAATGAGCTATGTTTGAACCAGATATCGCGGATATGCAGCAGCCAGTTGTTGATAAGCCCCAGTTCCGGGTTTTCAACTGCGGCTTGTACGCCGCCGCAACCGTAGTGGCCACAGATAATAATGTGTTCAACTTCTAGTACATCCACTGCATACTGAACCACGGAAAGGCAGTTCAGGTCGGTGTGAATGACCAGGTTAGCAACATTACGGTGAACAAAGAGTTCGCCCGGCTCAAGACCGGTTAAACGTTCTGCAGGAACGCGACTGTCGGAACATCCAATCCATAGAAAGTGCGGTTTTTGCGCTTGTGCCAGTTTCTCAAAAAACCCGGGATCCTCTTCCACCAGCATTTTTGACCATAGTGCATTGTTGCTGATGAGTGTATCTATGTCTTTCATGGAGGTTAACGACCTGTAACCAAATAATTACGTTTGGCTAATATAGGGCAACTCCGGGACGATTTAAACCACAGATAAAGTGTAAGAACGTAAGGTAAGTAAAAATTTATGACCATTGCACTGGAACTTCAACAGCTTAAAAAAACCTATCCAGGCGGCGTTCAGGCGCTTCGTGGAATAGATTTGCAGGTCGAAGCGGGTGATTTTTATGCGCTTCTCGGGCCGAACGGGGCCGGGAAATCGACCACTATCGGTATTATCAGCTCTCTGGTAAATAAAACCTCCGGGCGGGTCAGCGTATTTGGTTACGATCTCGAGAAGGATGTCGTGAACGCTAAACGTCAGTTGGGACTGGTGCCGCAGGAATTTAACTTCAACCCGTTTGAAACCGTGCAGCAAATTGTGGTGAATCAGGCAGGGTACTACGGCGTGGAGCGCAAAGAAGCGTACATCCGCAGCGAAAAATATCTCAAACAACTCGATTTATGGGGAAAACGCAACGAACGTGCGCGTATGTTATCTGGCGGGATGAAGCGCCGTTTAATGATTGCCCGTGCGTTAATGCATGAACCTAAACTACTGATTCTCGACGAACCGACCGCAGGCGTGGATATTGAACTTCGCCGCTCAATGTGGGGCTTTTTGAAGGATTTAAACGACAAAGGCACCACCATCATTCTCACTACACACTACCTGGAAGAAGCAGAAATGCTGTGCCGCAATATCGGCATTATTCAACACGGTGAGCTGGTGGAAAATACCTCGATGAAGGCGCTGCTGGCGAAGCTGAAATCGGAAACCTTTATTCTCGATCTCGCACCGAAAAGCCCGTTACCGAAGCTCGATGGCTATCAGTATCGACTGGTCGATACCGCGACGCTGGAAGTTGAAGTGCTGCGTGAGCAGGGGATCAACAGCGTATTTACGCAGTTAAGTGAGCAGGGCATTCAGGTATTAAGTATGCGTAACAAAGCTAACCGTCTGGAAGAGCTGTTTGTTTCACTGGTTAATGAAAAACAAGGAGATCGCGCATGATGCATCTTTACTGGGTGGCGCTAAAAAGCATCTGGGCGAAAGAGATCCATCGCTTTATGCGTATCTGGGTGCAGACGCTGGTGCCGCCAGTCATCACCATGACCCTTTACTTTATTATCTTCGGTAACCTGATAGGTTCGCGTATTGGCGATATGCATGGCTTCAGCTATATGCAGTTCATCGTACCGGGGCTGATCATGATGTCGGTGATCACCAATGCCTACGCTAACGTCGCGTCATCATTTTTTGGTGCCAAGTTCCAGCGTAATATTGAAGAGCTGCTGGTAGCGCCGGTTCCGACTCACGTCATTATTGCCGGATATGTCGGCGGTGGCGTGGCGCGTGGTCTGTTTGTTGGCATTCTGGTGACGGCAATTTCACTGTTTTTTGTGCCGTTTCAGGTGCATTCGTGGGTATTCGTTGCCTTAACCCTAGTGCTCACGGCGGTGCTATTCTCCCTTGCGGGTTTGCTGAACGGCGTGTTTGCCAAAACGTTCGATGACATCAGCCTGGTGCCAACCTTTGTGTTAACGCCACTCACGTATTTGGGCGGGGTGTTTTACTCCCTGACTTTGTTGCCGCCGTTCTGGCAAGGGCTGTCGCACCTGAACCCAATCGTTTATATGATCAGTGGTTTCCGCTACGGCTTCCTCGGTATAAATGATGTGCCGCTGGCCACTACCTTTGGCGTACTGGTGGTCTTTATTGTGGTGTTTTATTTGATCTGTTGGTCGCTGATCCAACGTGGACGTGGTTTGCGTAGCTAAGGCTATTTCCTCTCCTCTGGATTCGGGGGAGAGGAGTTTTGACGGCTATCACCCTTTATCAACAATGGTCAGGATAGACTGATTTCGGCTAAGGAGGAAGGCGATGTTAGGTTGGGTAATTACCTGTCACGATGACCGGGCGCAAGAGATACTGGATGCGCTGGAGAAAAAACATGGGGCACTTCTTCAGTGCCGGGCCGTGAATTTCTGGCGCGGATTAAGCTCTAATATGCTCAGCCGCATGATGTGCGATGCTCTGCATGAAGCGGACTCTGGTGAGGGTGTCATCTTCTTAACCGATATAGCCGGAGCGCCACCGTACCGCGTGGCTTCATTATTAAGCCATAAACACTCCCGTTGTGAAGTGATTTCTGGTGTCACGTTACTGTTAATTGAACAGATGATGGCTTGCCGTGAAACCATGACCAGTTCAGAGTTTCGCGAGCGTATTGTCGAACTGGGTGCGCCGGAGGTGAGTAGTCTTTGGCACCAACAACAAAAAAATCCGCCTTTTGTCCTCAAACATAATTTGTATGAGTATTAACCCGCGATTCTGATGGCGCTTTTGCTACAATACAAGCGTTGTTTCACCCTCGGTTATTTTTTCATGTATAAACAAGCTGTTATTCATCCTGCTGATGCTGTTTACCGCAAGCGTTAGTGCCGCGTTACCTGCCCGTTATATGCAAACCATCGAAAATGCTGCGATCTGGGCGCAAATTGGCGACAAGATGGTGACCGTGGGGAATATTCGGGCCGGGCAAATCATCGCCGTGGAGCCCACTGCCGCAAGTTATTACGCATTTAATTTTGGCTTTGGTAAAGGGTTTATCGATAAAGGGCATCTCGAGCCAGTTCAGGGGCGACAAAAAGTTGAAGACGGTTTGGGTGACCTCAACAAGCCGCTGAGTAATCAGAACTTAATTACCTGGAAAGATACGCCGGTCTATAACGCGCCGAGTGCGGGCAGTGCGCCATTTGGGGTACTGGCGGACAATTTGCGCTACCCGATTTTGCATAAACTGAAAGACAGGTTAAATCAAACCTGGTATCAGATCCGTATTGGCGATCGACTGGCCTATATCAGCGCGCTGGATGCCCAACCCGATAATGGCCTGCCGGTGCTAACCTATCACCATATTCTGCGCGATGAAGAAAACACCCGTTTTCGCCATACTTCGACGACCACCTCAGTACGCGCTTTCAATAACCAGATGGCCTGGCTGCGCGACAGGGGATACGCGACACTGAGCATGGTGCAGCTGGAAGGTTACGTGAAGAATAAGATCAATCTCCCTGCGCGAGCGGTGGTGATTACCTTTGATGATGGCCTCAAATCGGTGAGCCGCTATGCGTATCCCGTGTTGAAACAATATGGCATGAAGGCGACGGCGTTTATTGTTACCTCGCGCATCAAACGTCACCCGCAGAAGTGGGACCCAAAATCGCTGCAATTTATGAGCGTTTCTGAACTTAACGAAATTCGCGATGTTTTTGATTTCCAGTCACATACCCATTTTTTGCATCGGGTGGATGGTTATCGCCGCCCCATATTACTGAGCCGTAGTGAACACAATATTCTGTTTGATTTTGCACGTTCACGCCGCGCTCTGGCGCAATTTAATCCGCATGTCTGGTATCTTTCGTATCCGTTTGGCGGATTTAATGACAAAGCCGTGAAGGCAGCAAACGATGCCGGATTTCACCTGGCGGTGACAACCATGAAAGGCAAAGTAAAACCGGGGGATAATCCGTTGTTACTAAAACGACTTTATATCTTAAGAACGGATTCGCTGGAGACGATGTCGCGGCTGGTGAGTAACCAGCCGCAGGGATAACAATCAAGCAACCTGTACCGGAATCGCTTTCGCGGTACGTTTCATTTCATTGTCGCCTTCAAAATAGGCGACGTTGGGTCGCCAGGTGCGAGCTTCTTCATCTGGCATGGTAACGAAGCTGGCGATGATGACAATATCGCCGACACTGGCGCAGTGGGCCGCCGCACCGTTAACAGAAATAATTCTCGAACCGCGTTCTGCCGCGATGGCATAAGTGGAGAAACGCTTGCCGTTGGTGACATTCCAGATATCAATGGCTTCGTTTTCGAGAATACCGGCTGCGTCAAGAAAATCCTGGTCAATGGCGCAAGAACCTTCATAGTGCAGGTCCGCATGAGTCACTTTCACGCGGTGGAGTTTGCCCTGCAGCATCGTGCGAATCATAACTTCTACCTTTCTACCCTGTCGTTAACGAAGCAGGCGATGCCTGCTTTGAGGAAATTCTCACGCAGTATTGCCCGATTTTTGTTTAGTGTCTACTCATCTGACGGCATTTACATCAGCAGTTTGCGTACCGTGCCGAAGCGTGCCATGTAACGGCTGTAACCAATTGAAATTTCTCTGAACGCTGCTCGGTAAACACTAAAGAGGTGGCTGACGATGGCACGCCTTGACTGGATACTGCCTTCACGCAAGACAACACGGAAGGCAGGGAAGATGGATGCACCGAGTACCACACCGCATGATGCAGTGTTTAAACAATTTTTAATGCACGCGGAGACGGCTCGCGACTTTCTGGAGATACATTTGCCAGTGGAATTACGAGAACTTTGTGACCTCAACACGCTTCATTTAGAGTCGGGGAGTTTCATTGAAGAGAGCCTGAAAGGACACAGCACGGACGTGCTCTATTCCGTGCAAATGCAGGGCAATCCCGGTTATCTGCATGTTGTGATTGAACACCAAAGCAAGCCGGATAAGAAAATGGCCTTTCGCATGATGCGTTATTCTATTGCTGCCATGCACCGGCATCTGGAGGCGGATCACGATAAGCTGCCGCTGGTGGTGCCGATACTGTTTTATCAGGGCGAGGCCACACCTTATCCGCTCTCAATGTGCTGGTTTGATATATTTTACTCGCCGGAGCTGGCACGACGCGTCTATAACAGTCCTTTCCCGCTGGTGGATATCACCATCACACCGGATGACGAAATCATGCAACATCGGCGGATTGCGATTCTCGAACTACTGCAAAAACATATTCGCCAGCGCGACTTAATGTTATTGCTGGAGCAACTGGTCACGCTGATTGACGAAGGGTACACTAGCGGAAGTCAGTTAGTTGCCATGCAAAACTATATGCTGCAACGCGGTCATACTGAACAAGCGGATTTGTTTTATGGTGTGCTGAGAGACAGGGAAACGGGAGGGGAGTCTATGATGACGCTGGCGCAGTGGTTTGAAGAGAAAGGGATTGAGAAGGGGATTCAGCAGGGAAGACAGGAGGAAAGGCAAGAATTCGCCCAGCGTTTTCTGAGTAAAGGGATGTCTCGGGAAGACGTTGCAGAGATGACAAATTTATCTCTTGCTGAGATTGATAGGCTGATTAACTAAGTTGTCTGCGTTATGAATAATTGCTTACAGACGCCATCGCCATGACGTGGGGCAAATTAATAATTGGCGCCATCAGCCGTAGCGCCAGTTATACTCGTCATACTTTAAATTGCATGTGCTGTGTCTGCGTTCGCTAACCCCAGTCACTTACTTATGTAAGCTCCTGGGGATTAATGAGAGACATCCATGTCTCTCACCGAAGGCCAGCCTGCGGCTGGGCAAATTCGTTCCTGACGAATTTGTCACTCGCTTGCCGCCTTCCTGCAACTTGAATTATTTAGAGTAAAAGCATTACGCCAGTTCGACGATTTTGTTGTCGATCAGGCGGGCATCGCCAAGCCAGGCGGCTACCAGAATTACAGCTCGTTTGCTGGTTTCAGAGACTTCCAGCAACGTGTCGGCATCGCGAATCTGAATATCATCGGCGCGGAAGCCTTTTTCATTCAGTTCTTGCCCTGCAATGGCAATAATTTCATCAAGATCCCGCTCGCCAGCCTGCAATTTGTCGGCAATTGAACTTAAAACTTTGTACAGACCGGGCGCAATTTTGCGTTGTTCCGCCGTCAGATAACCATTACGGGAACTGAGCGCAAGGCCATCTTTGGCGCGCATAATCGGGACGCCGACAATTTCAATATCGAAGCCCATATCGGCAACCATTTTGCGGATTAGCGCCAGTTGCTGAAAGTCCTTTTCACCGAAGCAGGCGATGTCCGGCTGGACCAGGTTAAACAGCTTGCTGACGATAGTCGAAACGCCGCGAAAATGCCCCGGACGGCTCGCGCCTTCCAGCATGGTCGAAAGCCCGGGAACGTCAACGTAAGTATGGGTTTCAGTACCGTTCGGGTAGATCTCTTTTACCGAAGGGGCGAAAACTAAATCCACTTTACGTTTGTTTAGCTTCTCGCAGTCCTCCTGCAAGGTCCGTGGATAACGTGCCAGATCTTCCGGGCGGTCGAACTGCATCGGGTTAACGAAAATACTGACGACGACCACATCGGCGCGGGCTTTGGCTTCGTCGACCAGCTTCATATGGCCATCGTGCAGATTACCCATAGTAGGCACCAGCGCCACGCGCTTGCCTTCCATACGCAGGCGGCGAATTTGCTGACGCAGCAGCGGCAGGGTTTCGATAATTAACACAACGTGACTCCTTAATGGAAACTGTGTTCTTCGCCCGGATAAACGCCGGACTCCACTTCAGCCATATACTGCCGCACAGCCGCGCGGATGTCGCCCGTTTCGGCGAGGAAATTTTTAGCGAATTTAGGAATGTGACCGCCGGTAATGCCGAAGGCGTCGTGCATCACGAGGATCTGCCCGTCAGTGACGTTGCCTGCGCCAATGCCAATAACCGGGATCGCCAGTGCTTCGGTAATACGTTTTGCCAGTTCAACCGGCACGCATTCCAGCACCAGCAGCTGTGCCCCAGCGGCTTCTAAGGCTAATGCATCGCTGAGTAGTTGATCGCCCGCTTCATCGCCGCGCCCCTGAACTTTGTAGCCACCGAAAATATTCACTGACTGTGGGGTTAAACCTAAGTGACCACATACAGGAACGGCACGTTCGGTCAGCATTTTTACGGTTTCGACCAGCCACTCACCGCCCTCAATTTTGACCATATTGGCACCGGCACGCATAACCGTTGCGGCGTTTTCAAAGGCTTGTTCCGGCGTGGCATACGCCATAAACGGCAGGTCAGCCAACAGCAGGCAGTTTGGCGCACCACGACGTACGGAGGCAGTGTGGTAGGCGATATCGGCAACGGTCACCGGCAGGGTGGAGTCGTGACCCTGAACCGTCATGCCCAGCGAGTCGCCTACCAGCATGACGTTAAGTCCTTCATCAGCAAATAGTTTCGCGAAGCTGTAGTCGTAAGCGGTGATGGTCGCGAAACGCTTTTTATCCTGCTTACATTTCTGAAGTGAAGCAATGGTGGTCGGTTTCATAACGTGTCCTGATAAATGATGTCGTGTTGCCTGGCATTTTATCAGTCACATTGGTGGGGGCAATGATTTATCAATTACCGCACCGCCAGATGATGGCGGTGCGGTGGACTTATTAAGGGTAGGTTACTTGGAAAGTACTGGTGGCTTTAAACTCACCAGCTTCTATTGGTATAGTTCCATCCTGTTGTAGCGTGGCCTTGAAGTGGTCAACAAAAACTGGCCACCGAGTTAGAGTTTTTCCAGTATCGATTTTCCGATTCGTTTGGGGGTAACCCACCGTTATATTCGTGCGGTCTT
>NZ_MECT01000198.1:0-2936 GCF_001722145.1 Shigella sp. FC1544 | reverse complement strand
AGTGCGCTGGGTTATCGCTCGCCACGGGAATATCTGCGGCAGCGGGCTTGTAATGGGTTAAGTGATAACAGATGTCTGGAAATATAGGGGCAAATCCATTAGCGGCGATCTGGTCCAGATCCCGTCGCACAGGAACGTTGTGTCTCAGCATGATTAGCCTCCCCAATGCCCACGGGCGCTGGAAGAACGACCATAGCCGCCGCGCGAAACGGTTGACGCTTTTTTGGTGGTAAAGCCGCCTGAAGAGTAAGACTCTTTTTTGCCAGAACCGGAGCGCCAGGAGTAATCACCGGAAGTGTTGCGCCAGACGGGGCGGGAAGCAAATGAGGATCCGCCGCTGTTATAGACGAACGGCTCATCGCGATCTTTACGAATAACCCGGCTTAACAAAAATCCAGAAACGACCGGGATCCAACTCTGTTCAACATTGTCGTAGTAGCAATTTTCGTACTTAGACTGACAATTCTGCTGAGTCATATTCTTCGGAACATCGGCATAAAATGCCGCTTTGGCGTTGTTCCAGCCACGCGCGCAAATGTCGGCATTATTACCGTCATCAATACAATCCTGCACTGTCGAATAAAACGTTCCGTCGCCGTCGTTATCGACATCGCCACTATCGCCACAACCTTTCAATACAAAAAAAGCGGCACCGCCCATTAGCGCCAACGTTAAGTATTTTTGTGCGTAGCGATTGCGACGCGGTTCAAAAGGATTATTCGGTCTACCAATGCGACTGATCGCTCCGTGACCAATTTTACTGTTATTTCTTGATTTGCGTTTTCTGGCCATGATCGTCCATTACCATGTCATACAAGCTGCGTTAAAAATACCGCCAGCCAGCGCGGCGGTTCCCATAAACATTCCTGCTGCGGTATTGTGATTAATAATTTTTTCGCTTAATGCGGGCATATAAAGTCTGACACCAGCAAAAACGAGTAACTGAATCACCAGTGCAATCCCGCCCCAGGCGAAATAGTCTGGAATACTCACCGCATTGATTGCCGCACTGGATAAGGGGATCACGTAACCCAACAATGTACCGCTGAATGCCAGTGACACCGCGGTATTATTGTTTTTGATTAATTGCCATTCGTTGTGCGGTGTAATTTTGGAGTAGATAAACAGAAAAATAATCACCATAGCCACGCCAATAAAAAAATAGGCACTAAAGGCAAGAAGTGAATCCAGTATATGCATTGTAAACGTCCTTGTAATTAACCAATAATATGAAGTGATGTCAGCGGGATATCGACACCCAACGCGCGCGAAAATAACCACTCTGGCTCGCCGAGATCGTTAAAAGATTCCTCACCATTTAACAGCAAATATTCGTAAGTATCTTCGGTTACTTGCCGCTGGTAGCCCATGGTAAAATTATGGACCTCCCATTTGGCATGGTTTTGATTTTCTACTTTTTCCAGCATGTAGACGGGTTCGATATTTCCCGGTTCTTCGCTGTTAAAAAATCGCTGCCAGCGTTTTTCCTGCCAGTTTAAGGTCATTGCCCCCATCGTTTTGGCGTTGATCGCCTCGCGCCAGTGACTCTCTTTACTGATACCGTAGCTCTCTTCATAGACAAAGAGCTTGATATCATCAATGTCATCAATATCTTCGCCGCCGGTGGTATTGATTTGCAGAAATTCATCGCCTGAAGTGTAGTAACGGAAAATCTGGCTACCGCCTCCCAGATCGATGCGGCTGACAGCGGCTACCGTAAATTCCTCACCCGGTAGCGCAATCAGCAATTCATCTTCCAGCAAACGAAACGCTAACGTGTCGAGCGTAAAGCCACTATTGAGATGAAGTCCCAGCGGACCGCGAGCGATAGCAGGCTTATTATCCTTGCCAAACAGACGCTGGAAAAAACCAGACATATTTTATCCTTAAAATAGTTGCCAGCCTTTTAGCGAGGCTGGCAAAAAAATTACTCGCCCTGTTGGCGTTGCAGTCTTGCTAATACATCCTGGGCTCTACTTTTATTGCTACCGCCAATTCCGGCTTCCGCCAGCTTTTCGTCAAGATCGCGACCGTCTGCGACTTTCTCCAACTGTGCGGCAGCATCCAGGCGAGCCTGACGTTCGGCCTGACGCGTTTGCAGGCGTTTTAAGGATTCTGCCGCTGTCGAAACGCTGGAAGATGCGCCAACGGTAGAGGTTGTTACAGCCTGTTGTGCACGCTGCATGGCTTCAGTGGCTTTAACGACTTCCATTTGCTGCTCAAACTGAGCGATACGCTGCGCTGTCGCTGTAACTGCTTTTTCCACGCCATCACGGGAGACTTCCAGATTCGACAACACTTGCTCTTCAGCGGTAATGAGATTCTCAAGGCGCGCGATTTCTTCAGCAACTTCGTTAATCAACGACGGATTAACGTTCTTGCTTAACGCTTCCAGCGCACGGGCTTCCAGACTGGCTTTGCGCTCACGTAAATCTTTCAGCTTATCGTGACTTAATTTCACCCGCGCCAGCAGATCAACGCGAGATTTTCCGGCTTTATCGAGTTCAGCTTTAGCGTCACGAATATGCTGTTCCAGCATGCGCACGCCCTGGGTTTCTTCAATGGATTCTTCCGCCTGGGAGATAAACGATTTCCCCAGCGTAAATAAACTTTTTAAAATTCCCATAAATACCCTGAGGTAGCCTGAGTTTAACGGACACTCCTTCCTGAAATAGAATGGCATCAGAAGGAGCTAATAATGAGCAGAAAAAACCAACGTTACTCTAAAGAGTTCAAAGCCGAAGCTGTCAGAACGGTTCTTGAAAATCAACTTTCGATCAGTGAAGGCGCTTCCCGATTATCCCTTCCTGAAGGCACTTTAGGACAATGGGTTACCGCCGCCAGAAAAGGGCTCGGTACTCCTGGTTCCCGCACGGTGGCTGAACTGGAATCTGAAATTCTGCAACTGCGTAAGGCGTTAAATGAAGCTCGCCTTG
>NZ_MECT01000197.1:0-2937 GCF_001722145.1 Shigella sp. FC1544 | reverse complement strand
ACGGTTGTGGCGCACGTCTTCGGTGAACGCACTCTGGCCACACTGGAGCGTCTTCTGAGCCTGCTGTCGGCCTTTGAGGTCGTGGTATGGATGACGGATGGCTGGCCGCTGTATGAATCACGCCTGAAGGGAAAGCTGCACGTTATCAGCAAGCGTTACACTCAGCGCATTGAGCGACATAATCTGAATCTGAGACAACATCTGGCAAGGCTGGGACGGAAGTCACTGTCGTTCTCAAAATCGGTGGAGCTGCATGACAAGGTCATCGGGCATTATCTGAACATAAAACACTATCAGTAAGTTGGAGTCATTACCCGCATTCTTGTCCGGTAATTGCCGCGGGGCAGGGAAAAGAAGTCATAAAAACCTTATTTAATGAGCTAAGTGTGATTTTGCCGCAAAGTAAAAATAGCCAAACATCTTCGTTATGGGATGCATTTGCCTATACGTTAGCCATTCTTTACTACGAAAATTTTAAAAATGCTTATCGTTCGGAGCAGGGGTATATTAAAAAAGATGTTCTGATAAAAGATATTCTTTTCTATCTGAATAATAATTATCGCGAAAAAATCACTTTAGAACAGTTATCGAAAAAATTTCGTGCCAGCGTCAGTTATATTTGCCATGAATTTACCAAAGAGTATCGTATTTCCCCTATTAACTATGTTATTCAACGGCGTATGACGGAAGCAAAATGGTCACTCACTAATACTGAATTATCACAGGCAGAGATCTCCTGGCGTGTGGGTTATGAAAATGTCGATCACTTTGCCAAACTGTTTTTGCGCCATGTCGGTTGTTCGCCCAGCGATTACCGTAGACAATTTAAAAACTGTTTTGCGGAACAAGAAATCCTATCTGAATTTCCTCAACCGGTAAGTCTTGTTGGATAAATCTGGCGGCGCAGTTTGTTAAGAAGCTGCGCCGCCTGCAGATTATTTGTTCTGATAGTCTTTCAGGAGCTGCCGACCTGCTACGTAAATCATAATTTCGTCTGTACCGCCGCTGATACGTTCACAACGGACATCACGCCAGAAGCGGGAGACGCGCGCTTCATCGGTATAGCCCAGACCGCCCATGATTTGAATCGCATCATCAATGACTTCCATTGCGGTACGTGCGCAATACAGTTTTGCCAGCGCCGCGCTGGTGCGCAGTGACTGATGCTGATCGGCTTGCCATGCCACTTTCAGCACCATGTTGCGCATGTTGTCGATCTTAATCGCCATCAGCGCCAGTTTTTCCTGGATCATCTGGTTATGACCAATGGGCTTACCAAAAGCGATACGTTGGTTGGCATAGCGGGCGGCATCTTCAAAGGCGCATTCGGCAAAGCCGGTGCTGCGAGCGGCGTTGATCAGGCGCTCCATCTCAAAGTTGTACATCACATTGAGGAAACCCATTCCTTCTTCGCCCACCATGTCGCTCTCTTCAACCTCCACGTTGTCGAGATAGACTTCGCAGGTGCTGAGCATATGCCAGCCGATTTTATGCAGCGGGTTAATCTTAATGCCGGGCTTACTGGAGTCGACCCACCACAGGGTGAAGGCTTTTTTGGGATCTTTCGGTTGCGGATCGCGCGCCAACACCAGCATATACGGGTACTCTTTCGCACCGGTAATAAAGGTTTTCTGTCCGTTGATGTAAACCTTGCCGTTTTTACGCGTGTAAGTGGTAGTGGCACTGTTGTTGTCTGAGCCTGCGCCTGGCTCCGTCAACGCCAGGGCATAGGCGGGATCACCCGTTTCCAGGGTGCTCTCTGCCGTTTTACGTAGCTGCTCTGCAGAACCGAAACGGCGCATACTGTGAATACATTGACCGTTGGTAATCAAAAATGCCGGAGCACCGCATTTTGACACTTCCATCAGCGCCAGCATCTGGGTGACGTAATCCGCAGGGATGCCACCGAACTCTTCCGGCACGCCAAGCATAGAAATGCCGTTATCCGCCAGCGCCCGCATAAACTCACGCGGATATGTCCCGTTTTGATCGCAGGTGCGGAAATACTCTTCCGCAAAGTTAGTCGTAATCAGTTCGCGAATACTGGCCAGCAGCAGTTCTTGTTCTTCAGTTAAAGAAAAATCCATTGTGATACTCCTGTTAATGAGCCGCTTCAGGCAGGACAAAACCCATCGCCGCATCGATAAATAATCTTTCGTCCATCAGTTTGAGTTCTGGCGAAATCACTGGGGTGAAATCCATTTTGTCGAGAATATCTTTTTGTAAATCGACGCCAGGGGCGATTTCGATTAAATGCAGGCCGTCTTCTTTCAGCGTGAATACAGCACGTTCGGTGATGTAACGAACATCCAGTTCCCGTTCGAGCGCGATTTTTCCGCTAAAAGTAATTTCCGGTAGTTCCTGAATAAATTTCTTCACCCGTCCTTCCTGGACGATATTTAATTTGCCATCGGCAATTTCTGTTTTTAAACTGCCCGCGGTTAACGTGCCGCAGAAAATAATTTTCTTCGAGGTGGCACTGATATCAATAAATCCACCGGTACCCATGATTTTGCCATTGAATTTATGCACGCCGACGTTACCGTGCTGGTCGACTTCAGCAAAACTCAAATAACAAACATCCAGACCACCACCGTGATAAAAATCAAACTGGGACGTCATATCCAGAATGGCACGGGTATTCACGTTCGCGCCAAAGGCAATCCCCTGTGAAGTAATTCCGCCAATCGGACCTGTTTCTACCGTCAGAATAAAGTCATCAGCACAACCGGTAATGACTCCAACTTATTGATAGTGTTTTATGTTCAGATAATGCCCGATGACTTTGTCATGCAGCTCCACCGATTTTGAGAACGACAGCGACTTCCGTCCCAGCCGTGCCAGGTGCTGCCTCAGATTCAGGTTATGCCGCTCAATTCGCTGCGTATATCGCTTGCTGATTACGTGCAGCTTTCCCTTCAGGCGGGATTCATACAG
>NZ_MECT01000196.1:0-2981 GCF_001722145.1 Shigella sp. FC1544 | reverse complement strand
CCCACTGTTCGTCCATTTCAGCGCAGACAATCACATCACTGCCCGGTTGTATGCGCGAGGTTACCGACTGCGGCCTGAGTTTTTTTAAGTGACGTAAAACCGTGTTGAGGCCAACGCCCATAATGCGTGCACTGGCGCGACATCCGACGCCATTCATGGCCATATCAATGATTTTCTGGTGCGTACCGGGCTGAGAGGCGGTGTAAGTGAACTGTAGTTGCCATGTTTTACGGCAATGAGAGCAGAGATAGCGCTGATGTCCGGCAGTGCTTTTGCCGTTACGCACCACGCCTTCAGTAGCGGAGCAGGAAGGACATCTGATGGAAATGGAAGCCACGCAAGCACCTTAAAATCACCATCATACACTAAATCAGTAAGTTGGCAGCATTACCAGTTACCTGTTGATAATAAGGTATCGGGTAACTCTCATTATGACAGAGCGCTTTCAAAAACAGGGCTACGAAATGGCGAGCATCCAGACGTATATTAAGAAAGCCCCCATCAACATCTATTAAATTTATCACTGCGCCCAGTCAGGTTTATTTAAGATATGATCCTGCCAGTCAATCACTTCTGATTCTTTCACTGCGATATGACGCACAGAGATACGTTCACCATGCATTGCCGCTTTCGAACCAGTAAGTAGCGGATGCCACACAGGTAAATCTTTACCTTCCGCCAGCAAACGATAAGCGCAGGTCATTGGCAGCCATTCGAATGTTGGCAGATTTTCACGGGTTAATTTAATGCAGTCGGGTTCAAACTCGAAACGACGTTCGTAGTTCCGACATTGACAGGTTTTAATATTGAGCTGGCGACAGGCGACGTTAGTGAAGTAGATTTCGTCGGTGTCTTCATCCATCAGTTTATGCAGGCAACACTGACCGCAACCATCACACAACGACTCCCATTCCGCATCGCTCATTTCGGCCAGGGTTTTACTTTGCCAGAAAGGTACATCGTTCATCAGGTGTTCCGCCATTACGTTAAAACGCACCTTATAACCAGTCTGGCACAGCGATGCAAGTTTTGCCGCCGCTTTCAGGCGGCAAAAAGTATTACAAAACGCGAGTTGTCAAAGAATGCCCATCGAAAGTGACTGTCAGCTCATCACCGCTTTGCAACGGGCCGACGCCATCAGGCGTGCCTGTCAACACAACGTCACCGGCCTTGAGGGTAAAAAACTTGCTCATATAAGCGATCAACGGAACGATTTTATGGATCATGTCCGCAGTCGTACCTTGCTGGCGTTGTTCGCCGTTTACGCTCAGGCCCAGCGTTGTATTTTGTGGATCGCCGGTAAATTCCGCCGCGGGGATAAACCCGGAAAGCGGACAAGAGTTATCAAACGCTTTAGCCTTTTCCCACGGCTGCCCGGCTTTCTTCATTTTTCCCTGAACATCACGCAATGTCAGATCAAGCGCCACGCCGTAACCGGCAATGGCTTTGCGGACATGCTCTTCCGTTGCCTGACGCAGCGTCGCACCAATCAACACCGCCAGTTCGACTTCATGATGAACTGAACCGAAATCGGATGGGATCGCCAATGGCTGCCGCAGATCGCACAGTGCCGTTTCTGGTTTAATAAACAGCACTGGCTCTTCGGGCACTGCGCTGCCCATCTCTTTAATATGTTTGGCATAGTTACTGCCAACACAGACTACTTTACTCACCGGATAATCCAGCAGCGCACCTTGCCAGTTGTGATGTTGATACATAACGTTCCCCTCTCCTTATCGTGGATATGAAAACCCGCGCCGACAAAGATAATGCCACCGCCGGATATCGGTTATTTGTTCGTGTCGTCTGTTTTCTGCCCCATGACGGAAAGATGTTGCTTCAGCAAATCTTCGGGTGGTGGCGGTAACTGCAAATAGTAACCTTGCTCGGTTAATGCCAGTTTAACCTTTTCAATATCAGCATTGACCAGTTTCTTCCGCCCATCCAACGGCAGAATCATCGCTAACTGAGGCTGACCAAAACCTTTCATCAGTTCCTCAGGAACACGCGAAAAATCGTCTTTTTTTTCGACATATAAATAGGTCTGGTCACGCTTGCTGCTTCGATAAATCACACAAAACATACTTTTACTCTTTAAGATGCCAGGTTTTGGCATAAGCTAACATCAATGAAACCCGCGCCACAAGCCAGCCAGCTGTAGATTTCTGCGGTTTGTTGAGTCCATGCCCCTTTATAAGTAATCCCCCCGGCAAAAAATGCCGCGCCGGGATTTTACCGAACGCAGAAAAGCCACTGGAATTCTCCCGTTAGGGATTGTTATATTATAACAGTTCATCGTACTCATTCTGAACAGGAGACTACCAATGAAAATCAAGAGCATCAGTAAGGCTGTATTGCTGTTTGCACTGCTAACCTCCACGAGCTTTGCTGCGGGTAAGAATGTCAATGTTGAGTTCAGAAAAGGCCATAGCAGCGCTCAGTACTCCGGCGAAATAAAGGGATACGATTACGATACATATACCTTCTATGCCAAAAAAGGTCAGAAAGTACATGTGAGTATCTCTAATGAAGGCGCTGATACTTACCTCTTCGGGCCAGGAATCGATGATTCTGTTGATTTATCCAGATATTCCCCAGAACTCGATAGTCACGGACAATACTCACTCCCTGCTTCTGGCAAATATGAGCTGCGAGTGCTGCAAACCCGAAACGACGGGTAATGCTGCCAACTTACTGATAGTGTTTTATGTTCAGATAATGCCCGATGACCTTGTCATGCAGCTCCACCGATTTTGAGAACGACAGTGACTTCCGTCCCAGCCTTGCCAGATGTTGTCTCAGATTCAGATTATGTCGCTCAATGCGCTGAGTGTAACGCTTGCTGATAACGTGCAGCTTTCCCTTCAGGCGTGATTCATACAGCGGCCAGCCATCCGTCATCCATACCACGACCTCAAAGGCCGACAGCAGGCTCAGAAGACGCTCCAGTGTGGCCAGAGTGCGTTCACCGAAGACGTGCG
>NZ_MECT01000195.1:0-3054 GCF_001722145.1 Shigella sp. FC1544 | reverse complement strand
AGTTGCCATGTTTTACGGCAGTGAGAGCAGAGATAGCGCTGATGTCCGGCAGTGCTTTTGCCGTTACGCACCACCCCGTCAGTAGCTGAACAGGAGGGACAGCTGATAGAAACAGAAGCCACTGGAGCACCTCAAAAACACCATCATACACTAAATCAGTAAGTTGGCAGCATCACCTGGTTCATCTTCCGGCGTCATCACTGGGTTGAAATTACGCCGATATAAATCGAGTTCCGTCACCTGTATTTTCCGCTCCATTGCCCGCTGATGGATCGCATCAGCAATATGTGCGGTCAATGAATCATGACGAGGATGGGCCCATACCAAATAAATACGTTCAGACTGCATAATTTTACCTCCACGTTAAGTTCTGGAGCGCACTTTACGCAGGCGGCATAATCCTGTAAACGTGATGATTCAGGATGAGTTAATGAAGGATTTTCACTAATGCGGATGAATATGTCTGACTTTGCCACTTTCTTTGCCGTGGCCCGTAATCAAAGCTTTCGTGCAGCGGGCGATGAGTTAGGCTTATCCTCGTCCGCCATTAGCCATAGTATTAAAACACTGGAACAACGTCTTAAAATTCGCTTATTCAATCGGACAACCCGAAGCGTATCGTTAACGGAAGCGGGTTCTAATCTCTATGAACGATTGCGCCCAGCTTTCGACGAAATTCAGATCATGTTAGATGAGATGAATGATTTTCGTCTGACACCGACAGGAACGCTCAAAATCAATGCCGCCCGGGTAGCTGCACGTATATTTTTAATGCCTTTACTGGTTGGTTTCACACGTGAATATCCTGATATTAAAGTCGAGCTCACAACTGACGACTCTCTTGTCGATATCGTCCAACAGGGCTTTGACGCTGGCGTTCGACTTAGTGGCATCGTCGAAAAAGATATGATCAGCGTGGCGATCGGCCCGCCAGTGAAATTATGTGTAGCAGCAACGCCAGAGTACTTTGCAAGATATGGCAAACCCCGCCATCCTCATGATCTGCTTAATCATCAATGTGTTGTTTTTCGTTATCCCAGCGGCAAACCTTTCCACTGGCAATTTGCAAAGGAGCTGGAAATTGCTGTCGCAGGAAATATCATTCTGGATGATGTTGATGCTGAACTGGAGGCCGTTTTGATGGGTGCTGGTATCGGGTATCTGCTCTATGAACAGATCAAGGAGTACCTTGATACTGGTCGTTTAGAATGTGTACTGGGAGACTGGAGCACAGAGCGTCCAGGCTTCCAGATCTATTATCCAAACCGCCAGTATATGTCCTGCGGCTTGCGCGCATTTCTCGATTATGTAAAAACGGGTCAGATCTGCCAGAGTCAGCGTCACCGACCACAATAATTATTTACCATTCGCTTTACGCGCCAGCAGCGGGAAAATCAGTCCTAATCCTACCAGCACAAACGGCGTTGCAACATTCAGCGCCAACTGGAAGGTCCACTCTGCAGTGAAGGCTTCCATTTTCGGGAAGATCCCCGTCAAACAGGCAAAGGCGGTAAAGGCAAAACACCAAATCCCGACGGTCATTGCCAGAGGCTTATTACGAATAAAGACATATTCTGGTTTATATTTCTGCGCCAGGCGAACGACTGCAATAAATGCAACAAATACCCATAAATAACGCAGCGGCATCACTACCGAGTTAAGATTCAACAGCCATTTATAGAGATTGTTCATATCACCGATGCCGAGAGTCGGCAGCATAATCAGAATTGCCACCAGCACCAGGGTCAGAAAATAGCCATTAACGGGCGTACCAGAAGCGTTGGTACGACATAAACTGGCTGGAATATATTTGCTGTCAGCATCACCTAATAGCACTTTAAGCGGGGCATCAATCGAGAATACCAGCGCAGCTACTTGTCCCAGGGTATTCGCAATGGCGTAAATCACCATTAAAGTATTACCCATGTTGTAATACTCGCCCAGCTTCTGAAAGGCGTAATATTGACCGTTAGTCATTAAGTCATCCGGGATATTACGCGAGTCAAACATCATCCCCATCGCCAGTGAGCCCAGAATGGCACAAACCGCAACCATCACCGCCAGGCATAACATCCCTTTTGGAAATTCTTTTCCTGGGTTGCGCGTTTGATTAACGTAAGGAGAAATCTTCTCTGCTCCGCCAACCGCGAAAACCAGCATTGAAATAGTGGTAATGTAGGTAAAGTCGATATGAGGAATGAACGTTTCCCAGGTAATGTTTGTGGTCGCAATATGCACTTCAGTAATCGCAGGCGCGGTTACCGCCATCGCCACATACAGGAGCGACATAACAAACATCGCAATCCCTGCCACAGAACCGACGATTTTCAGCGATTTCATACCGCGTGAAGCAACCCACATAAAGAAGATAAACAGCACCAGCGTTAACCCCTGTAACGCTACGACTGAATATTCTTTGATTAGCGAACCGTCGCCTTTCATCGCCCAACCGAGCGCAATCAGAATTGCCTGGGGTTTTTGTGCCAGATAGGGAATATGCACCACCCAGTAGGTCCACGCGGCGAGATAAGCCAGTCCGGGCCCCATCGTGTGTTTAATCCAGGTACTGACCCCGCCCTTCCCATCTTTGAAGGTCGAGCCTAACTGACCAACAATTAGCGCATAAGGTGTGAAATAGAGCGCAAAGATAAACACCCATGAAAAAACAACCACCAGCCCCTGGTAGACTGGCCCCCTGAATCTCCAGACAACCAGTATCACTTAAATAAGTGATAGTCTTAATACTAGTTTTTAGACTAGTCATTGGAGTACAGATGATTGATGTCTTAGGGCCGGAGAAACGCAGACGGCGTACCACACAGGAAAAGATCGCAATTGTTCAGCAGAGCTTTGAACCGGGGATGACGGTCTCCCTCGTTGCCCGGCAACATGGTGTAGCAGCCAGCCAGTTATTTCTCTGGCGTAAGCAATACCAGGAAGGAAGTCTTACTGCTGTGGCCGCCGGAGAACAGGTTGTTCCTGCCTCTGAACTTGCTGCCGCCATGAAGCAGATTAAAGAACTCCAGCGCCTGCTCGGCAAGAAAACGATGGAAA
>NZ_MECT01000194.1:0-3062 GCF_001722145.1 Shigella sp. FC1544 | reverse complement strand
AGCAGCGCCCATACCCGACGATAACCATACGTGGGCAGCTCTCCGATAACATGGTGTATACGGAGAAGCACATCCGTATCATCAGTGTGACGACTGCGGGGGCCAGTCTAGCAGCGGTAAGAGAAGTTCATCATACTTGGCGCAGTTACGCGATGTTTCTGCTAGAGGTGATGCCGTAAAGAACGGCAGAACATTACCGGAACAAGATAGCGGTCTACCTGCACTGGTATCAGACCCGGGGCTTCCCCGGATGATCTCCACGGTACTTTAGGTACTGTGTCTATATTATGTAGGTAGGATCAATTAACTTTGTAGTTGAAATTCTTTCATTGAAATAATGAATAAAAAAGACAAACCGCATTAAACAATGCCAGAATATAATTGCATTTTTGTTCCGTTTTTTTAAATCATAGTATACAAAGAAGCTTGCATACTATATGAAAATATAACACCCTTTACTATGATGTTTATAAAACAATATATGGAGTCATGTAGGTATGAATTTAGATGGTGTTAGACCATACTGTAGAATAGTCAATAAAAAGAATGAAAGCATATCAGATATTGCATTTGCACATATAATAAAAAGCGTAAAAAATTCATCATGTACTCACCCAAAAGCAGCATTGGTTTTTTTAGGAGAGAAAGGTTTTTGTGATAGCAATGATGTTCTATCTATTATGGGACAACAAATACCAAGAGTATTTAAGAACAAGATGTTATATGATTATGTTTTTAAAAATGAAAAAAGTAAAAATGATTTTCTAAAAATGGCTGAATCATGGCTACCACAGAGTGAACCAATAGTAATAAATAATGATGATGACGCATTGAATGCTGCTGCTTATTTTTCTGTAAAAAAAGCGAAAATAAAAACAGTAAACGACACTGATTTTAAAGAGTATAATAAGGTTTATATTCTTGGGCACGGTAGTCCTGGTTCTCATCAATTAGGCCTTGGTTCGGAACTTATTGATGTACAAACAATCATTTCAAGAATGAAAGACTGTGGTATTCTAAATGTGAAAGATATCCGTTTTACTTCATGCGGCTCCGCTGATAAAGTGGCTCCTAAAAATTTTAACAATGCCCCTGCTGAAAGTCTTTCTTGTATCCTTAACTCTCTGCCTTTTTTTAAGGAAAAAGAATCTTTGCTAGAGCAGATAAAAAAACACCTTGAAAACGATGAGTCATTGAGTGATGGTCTAAAAATATCCGGCTATCATGGATATGGAGTTCACTATGGTCAAGAGCTTTTTCCCTACTCACATTATCGTTCAACTTCAATTCCTGCTGATCCGGAGCATACAGTAAAAAGAAGCTCTCAGAAAAAGACTTTTATTATCAATAAAGAACTGGATTAGTATAAAAATTTTAACCTATAGTTAATTGTTTGCATTTAAGATGAAGTTATTTTTTCTTTAGTAGAAAGGTGCTCCCTATGAGGGAAAATCACAAATCATCATAATACAGAGACAAAACGATACGAACAAATAGATAAAAAACATCATTCTTTTACCACATTATTTTTCGTAAATATGAAAAATAATGTTATTACTTTAATATAAGACTATTTTTTGTTTTTCCATCACTCTGTTCAAATTTTTCCGCATGACTTGTGTTTTTTGTAACACAGCTCGTTTTTTACAGCTGACCAAAATCATCAATTAATTATGCTAAGGAAATAAATTATGAAAACCAAAAACTTTCTTCTTTTTTGTATTGCTACAAATATGATTTTTATCCCCTCAGCAAATGCTCTGAAGGCAGAAGGTTTTCTCACTCAACAAACTTCACCAGACAGTTTGTCAATACTTCCGCCGCCTCCGGCAGAGGATTCAGTAGTATTTCAGGCTGACAAAGCTCATTATGAATTCGGCCGCTCGCTCCGGGATGCTAATCGTGTACGTCTCGCTAGCGAAGATGCATACTACGAGAATTTTGGTCTTGCATTTTCAGATGCTTATGGCATGGATATTTCAAGGGAAAATACCCCAATCTTATATCAGTTGTTAACACAAGTACTACAGGATAGCCATGATTACGCCGTGCGTAACGCCAAAGAATATTATAAAAGAGTTCGTCCATTCGTTATTTATAAAGACGCAACCTGTACACCTGATAAAGATGAGAAAATGGCTATCACTGGCTCTTATCCCTCTGGTCATGCATCCTTTGGTTGGGCAGTAGCACTGATACTTGCGGAGATTAATCCTCAACGTAAAGCGGAAATACTTCGACGTGGATATGAGTTTGGAGAAAGTCGGGTCATCTGCGGTGCGCATTGGCAAAGCGATGTAGAGGCTGGGCGTTTAATGGGAGCATCGGTTGTTGCAGTACTTCATAATACACCTGAATTTACCAAAAGCCTTAGCGAAGCCAAAAAAGAGTTTGAAGAATTAAATACTCCTACCAATGAACTGACCCCATAAAGCTGGACAGCCTGTATCAGGCTATGGAGGGCCCATAGACAAATCTACCCTATATGAGCATAGGAGGAGTCTATGGGCACACCACGTTTTACCCCTGAATTTAAGGGATTACTGGAAAGGCTGGGACATATCCCTCCGGCAGAAGCAGAAAAAGCTTATTATGCTGCCATCGGAAACGATGATCTGGCAACCTGAGTTCACAGATAAAACGTTCTCTAGGAAACTCGGGGCGGTTCCGTTCACCACATGCAATGTGGTGTTGCAGGGGAACGGTCTGCACCATCCCCTATGTCGATCAATATAACAGAAATGACAACTTCAGATTCAGGGCACAACCTAAATATATTTTAGGTCACCTCTCAAATCGTTTGCCTGATACCGCTCCATTTTTTAATAAAAAAATCAATCATTTTTGAATCTTTGCTTTTCATTGCATTGTCAAGCATAGTGTCCGTAAGCGTACAGCCTGAACCGTCTGGTCAGAATCTGACGAATTAGACAAAGTGGTGTCCACCAAATAAGTAGTGGGAACCGGTGATGCTGCCAACTTACTGATTTAGTGTATGATGGTGTTTTTGAGGTGCTCCAGTGGCTTCTGTTTCTATCAGCTGTCCCTCCTGTTCAGCTACT
>NZ_MECT01000193.1:0-3076 GCF_001722145.1 Shigella sp. FC1544 | reverse complement strand
CTGGCCGATAAACCGGGTCGGCGAACTGCTCCCCTGGCGCGTAGCACTGCCGACTGAATAACACATCCCCGTCAATACGGTTCTTGCTGCACGCTTACGCTCCTTCTGATGCCATTCTATTTCAGGAAGGAGTGTCTGTTAAACTCAGGCTACCTCATAATTCCTGCTTTTAGATAGGCCTGTGTGTTTATTGCTCGTTGAAAAAGCGCCATAGATTTTAGTCCTCCAAATCAATATCAACCTGGTGGTGGGCAATGGTTTCAGCCATGTACCGGATGTGTTCTGCCATGCGCTCCTGAAACTCAACATCATCATCAAATGCGTGGCTGATTGCCTGTTTATTGGCACCGTGGCGTTGCAAATGGTCGATGCAGAGCGATTCAAACAGGTGCTGAGGCAGACCTTTTTCCAGGTCGTCCGCCAGTTCCGTTTCTTTTTCTTCACGAACGATCTGCTGGTAGTGACGAGCCCATGCCATTTCTTCAATACGATCAAAAATCGGGTAAGCGCTCATCACTGGTCACTCCAAAATTTTCAAGCTTGTTGGCAATCATCATTGCGATGCCAGGGATTGCAGGCGCATAGGCTATGCACGCAGGATTCGCACATAAACCGTAAACCGCCGCAATCAACACCTGTTTTTTCCAGTTGAGTTCATCTTCGCCAGTTTCATTATTGCTATCATTATGCTGATCGCTGCCAGCGTTCTCCGGCAACAAATCATCAGCTTTTTCCGTTTTCTTCGGCTCTTCTTCCTGTGCTTCATCTGGTTTTTTTTCGTCAAAAGTTTCCTGATAAGTTGCGTCTCCCATCACCGCGCCACAGTCAGGGCAGTTATCCTCGCCAGTCTGATTGCAGGGTGTTCCCTCCTCCGGTTCGCTGTTCTGGTGCTGTTTATCTTCAGTCTGTCGCACTTCATTTTCCGTTTTTTTGACTTCATTTGAGGAGATATGATGACCGGGAATCCATTTCGAATCATTCGGGTCGCTAATCCCTTCAACAAATTCTCCGCGAGAGGCAGCCAGTAATTTGTCTGCATCGACAGGATTTTTGGGCGGAATGTTTTTCCGGGCTTCATGGAGTTCTGTCCGCAGTTTCTGATATTTCGCATCAACAGCATTTACCTGTGACTGAGCATCCAGCGGCTGCGTGTCCTGATGATGTTCAGTTGCATCCGGTTCCACTGTTTCAGCCGTTGCCTGTTCATCTGCCATTGCGCAAGATGGTTGCGGTTTTTCTTCATCATCCTGTTTTCCTTCTTCTGTTACACGTTGCGGCATCGGGGCAGAGGAGCGACCGCAGGCAATATCCACGATTTCCGGATCAGGGTTGGCATGATCGGTTTCAGTCAGTACCTTGTTCAGATATTCAGTGACGTGCGCGGGGATGACCTCGATACCAATCGGTGCTTCTTTCACTGACGCAACCACGATGGCGCGGGAATAATCCATCCCGCCAGGCATGGTGATGAATTTGTCGCGGAAAACAGAAAAGGGTGGTTTATTTTCAGCGATAATTTCCTCAATGCGTTTAGCGTGTGCCGGATGAAGGTTATAAATATCCACGTCCATTGAACGGGCCAGTACGCCAGTGGCTACGTCGCGCGCCAGCGACGTCAGATCGTGGACGAAACCTTCGCCGCGATCGGTGAGGTTCCCGCCGCCAGCATTCGCACCGGAAGCCGTGCGCGTGATGCGTGAAACACGATTTCCTTTCATCCACTCTTTTGTCAGCAGACCGCGATCGGTGTAGTTGGCATCCAGATATGCTTCGAAAAAAGCAGTCATCAGTCCCAGATTTGAATTGCCAGGATTAGGGAAAACTTTGTCAGTATCACGCACGAGTTTGTGGAGATCGCGAATTTCCAGCGGGTCGAGCAGGCTGGTTTTATGCGAAACAGCCAGGGCAGTAACAGCTGGTAGTTCCTCAGCCCGTGCAATGTGTAATGCCTGGAGTTCGTCGCGTGAAACGTGCGTTACCGGTTTTTCGCTGCCGTGTTGAGCAAGCCAGCGAATGGGCAGCTCCTGACCAGAAATCGGGAGTAGCATATTCTCCTCAATCTCCGTCATGTCTTCGCCATTAACATTGGTATTGTCAGTGCTGGCTGGTTTGTCCTGCGCAGAGGGTGAGGGCGCGATAAATACCATTGTGATGCCATCTTCCCCGCCTTTTTCGTAACGGTTGCAGAATTCCGTATCAAACACGCCTTCTGGTGGGAGGTCATCAACAACGGGCAAATTGACGCGAACAGGTTTTTTGAAGTCATCTTCATCGTATCCAGCATCGTCAATCGCAACAGCACCACGGGAGATGGCAATGGATAATTTTTTCGCTTCAGCCCAGTAAAAACCGCCTTTAATACCGAGACGTTTTCTTACTTTGTCATTTTTTGCTTCGTAATACAGTGGGTAAACTTGTTTATCGGTGTTCATTGTTTTTTAACCTCAACTCAGATTAAAATTACTGCGAGTGATGAATAAATGTCCCAGGTTCTTCACTCAGGCCTGCACAGTGTGCAGGCTTTCTTTTTTTCAGATTTCACCTTTTAATTTCATTGCAATCAGAGTTGCCAGAAATTCGGTTTTTTTTTTCTGCGGGCAGATTCTTTCCTATGTGCACCAGACACATTTTTTTACACCATCGTTAAGTGTTTTAACGTTGCCTGATGGACCGTCGATATCAACCACAGTGAATGGGGTTTCTTTATTTTCTGTCTTAATCACGTAGCCAATACGCTTTCCTTCCAGATTAACCTCGTGAACAATGTCATCAGTAGTTACAACAGTGGCTTCATAACTGGTAATCATGTTTTTCTCCTTAATTAAGGTTGAGCGAACCCCTGCCATTGCTGGCATATAAGAATGAAACCGGATATTTATTACGGAACTGTTTTAAAGACCTGCCGGGATTTCGTTATTATCATGGTGAATAACTTTATCGACCGGATAACAGTAAGGCAGTATGACTTTCCGTGAGACAGATGCTGGCCAACGTGGGATATTTAACGCGGGTTAACATCGTTGTCAGAGCCGCATGGGTGAGCTGTTGCTACACCCCGGTATTTCCACCACGGAGG
>NZ_MECT01000192.1:0-3088 GCF_001722145.1 Shigella sp. FC1544 | reverse complement strand
AAGACCGCACGAATATAACGGTGGGTTACCCCCAAACGAATCGGAAAATCGATACTGGAAAAACTCTAACTCGGTGGCCAGTTTTTGTTGACCACTTCATATTAACCATCTTGCGAACATAAATGATCACAACGGACTTTCTCAGCAGGAAATTGCCGACATTCTGAAACTCTACCCGGACGCGTTTAACGCCGCTTAACGGAGACTGAAAATGAACATCGAAAAAAGCAGATTAATTTCTGAGGCCGCCCCTCATCTGAACGCCTCTCTGAGCACAATTAACGGTAATGAATTTGCCGCAATTGTCCCGGTTATTCCTGGTCATATCGGTGGGCGTGAAACCAATATTGTTAGCGCAAAAGCGTTACACAAAGCGTTGGGCGTGGGAAAAGACTTCTCTACATGGATCACTGATCGCATCTCTGAATATGACTTCACCATTGGGCACGATTACTCAGTCCATAAAACAATTTCCCCAAATTTGGGGAAAAGCCCGAATGGCGCGGCTTACAGCAAGATTAAGCAGTCTGGCAGACCCGGCAAAGACTATCTGTTAAGTGTCGGAATGGCGAAAGAACTGGCAATGATCGAACGCAATGATCAGGGTCACGCTATCCGCCGTTATTTCATCCAGTGCGAGGAAGAATTACAGCGTAGCGTGCCTGAAATCGCCGCACGCTATCGTCGCCAGCTAAAAGCCCGTATCAGTGCCGCAAACAACTTTAAGCCAATGTGCGATGCGCTGAATATGGCCCGTGCCGAGATGGGGAAAACGACGCAGCAACACCACTACACAAACGAGAGCAATATGATTTCTCGTATCGTTCTTGGTGGGCTAACTGCTAAGCAGTGGGCGCGGATAAATGGCTATTCTGGCGAACCTCGCGACCATATGAACGCAGAACAGCTTGAGCACCTCTCATATCTCGAAAGCACCAATATCACGTTAATTGATATGGGCATGGAATATGAGCAGCGCAAAGGAGAACTCACCCGCCTGTCGCAACGCTGGCTCGCCAAGCGTCTGGAGGCGCTCAATGTCTAAGCCAACAGGAACACCACAACCACAAAAACGCTACAAAGATGCCCACGGAGCACTCGTTACTGTCGAAAGCGTGTCTCACAACCGAGTGACGTTTTATCGCGACGGGTATCAATCGCCATGCGTACAACCGCTGGCGCGTTTCATGAAGGAGTTCGCGGAGGTTAACCAATGATACCCGTCCAGAAGAAGACATTTTCACTGGCTGGCATGTCGCCAAAATCCAGAAATATGACGGCAAAGTCAGGCATTAATACAGCAGATACAAGCAAAGTTTATCATTTGCTTGTGGTCGGAACGGATGCCTTAACCATACCAGAAATCTCGGGCGATGATATTAGCATTGAGAAGGTCAGCGGCTGCGCCAGAAAATTTCTGGTCGTAGATGATGTCTTCAGCTCGTGTAGTGACTCCACAAAAACATTCGTCCACGCGCGTGACGTTAACGAAATGAGCGCGATGTACTGTGCTTCTGGTTCTTCCAATAGTGAGTTTTCGGAGTCCATAAAAAAGAGCTTGCCGTTATGCGGCAACACGGTTTATGGTTATAAGGCACCTCATAAAACGGGTGCCGGGATTGGCGTCCTGGTAAATCGAATGGCGACATATGACGCGCCGAGCGTCTTTTTTTATGTCGTAGGTCTGACTCACCCATTTTTTGGGCGTTGGTGTATAATCCAGCGCCTTTGTCAATCAATGGTGGCTCAGGCAGGGGCTTCTTCGGAAGCGCCGGTATCCATTCGAGCCGGTTACGCCAACCCTGTCTGGGCTACCACCAGCGAAATTGGCGTTTCCGGTGGTAGCGTTACATGCTATCGAATGGAGGCTGCCACATGCTGGCTACTACCCCTACCCAAAAACCGCAATTTATCTGGATTATCGCCGCAGTTCGCCGCGATTGCCCGACAATTACCGCCAAAATTCATCATATTGCTGCCGAGTCTGAACGCGATGCTCGCCGTTCTCTGGTGCGCGATCACATCTGCTTTTTTGCTGGTCGTATCCGCATGGAGGTGGCACATGATTAAAACCTACGATGTGCATATGGATCCCCTCGAACGCACAAGCCAGATCATCACACTGACAGAAGTGATTAACGACATTCTGGTGAGCAACTCTCCCTCACGAGACGAAAGACTGAAGGCGTTACTCGCGATATTGGATCTCGCCGTTCGTGACGTTCATTTCCTGCTGGAAGGTGGCGAAATGCCAGGAAAAACGGGGGCAACCAATGAATAACTCAATTAATACCCCTCGCCTTACGTCCGCACTTCAATTAATCGAGCAAGCAGCGGCTGTCCTGGTTGCTGTCAGTCTTTCGGCTGAAGAAATGGACGCTACTGATGTCGTGGATGCGATTAAAGCGTGCTCATCTTTGGTTAACGATGCCCGTGCCGAGCTGGTAATTCTTGGGGGTGAAAAATGAATATCAACTTAATTTATCGTCATCCGTGTGAGCTGGAAATTGAATCATTGCTGGGGCGTGAAGAGCCATATCCAGACACATTCACTCCCGCAGATTGCGCGACTGAACGGCTTACCAGAGCGCGCACAGGTCTGGTTCATGTGATGAATGAGATTGTTCCCTCGGTGGGAGGGGAACAGGCGACAGTAATCAATAGCTGGCTACAAAAAGTTACCTCCCTGATAGATATCGGTTTAATCGATGTGGAGAGTGCGAAATGACCAACATCCAGCTCATTGAAGCGCAATGTCGCATCGAACAGGTTCAGACTGTTTTAGGGTTCTGGCTTGAAGGGGCCAGCCCCAGCAACAGAGACAAGTTAATGATTGGCGCGGTTATGTCACTGCTCAATGGCGTACCAGAAGCTATTTAGGAAGCGGACGAATTGTTGGGCAAATATGAGTTACAGAATCATTCAGGCGAGGCGAAACATGAATAATTTCTTAACTTTCCATGCAGAAGCAACGCCTGACGGCGTAAACTGAAGTGGTCAACAAAAACTGGCCACCGAGTTAGAGTTTTTCCAGTATCGATTTTCCGATTCGTTTGGGGGTAACCCACCGTTATATTCGTGCGGTCTT
>NZ_MECT01000191.1:0-3132 GCF_001722145.1 Shigella sp. FC1544 | reverse complement strand
TTTCTGGTGCGTACCGGGCTGAGAGGCGGTGTAAGTGAACTGTAGTTGCCATGTTTTACGGCAATGAGAGCAGAGATAGCGCTGATGTCCGGCAGTGCTTTTGCCGTTACGCACCACGCCTTCAGTAGCGGAGCAGGAAGGACATCTGATGGAAATGGAAGCCACGCAAGCACCTTAAAATCACCATCATACACTAAATCAGTAAGTTGGCAGCATTACCGGCCAATAGATGAAACAGTATGGTCAGTTAGCAATCCCGGGACTTCTACCTCAACGGCGTGAAGATTCCCTGCGGCGAACAGAAATTCTGCCGCCACAATCCAGCGTAAATAACGTTTCATGGCTTTATCGCCTGAGGTTATCGTTTGCCCAGGAAACCGCTTGTGTCCGGTTTTTTACGGCTATCTTCTTGAAAAGATTATAAAGATGCGTTTTAACCGTATTTTCGCTGATGAACAACGAACGAGCGATCTCGTTATTAGACGCGCCGATACGCAGCTTATTCAGGATCTCTTTTTCCCGATGAGTAAGGAGGGCTGATTCCGTGCTGTTATAACGATAGTTACCTGAATGCGTAATCAAGTAGCTGGCAAGCTTTTGCGTAAAGTAGCATTCGCCGCGCAGGACGCCTTGCAACCCATTGACAACACGTTCTTGATCCTTCATGGAATAAAAAACGCCGTTGATATGAGGCCAGTTTTCAATGTCGCGGTACGGGTAATCTTCAGGCGTATTTAGCAACAATATTTTGATATCGTTGTTTTTCCTGCTCAAAGTATCCTGCCAATAATGGATAAGCTTTTTATCTGCTTCCATCATATCCAGAAGAATAATAGAGCCTGAAGAGATATCGTCCAGAGAATGTTGAATATTATGTAATTTTCCTGTAATTGCCAGCGATTGTTTAAGGTGCTGCAAGAGAGCTGTCGCCTGCAAAGAAGGTTTAGTGATCAACAATAATGTATGACCATGAATACTATGGACTTCATTAAACATGATGAAACCCCGCTTTTTTTATTGATCGCACACCTGACAGCTGCCTCTAAAATAGAAGCACCAGAAGTACTGACAGATGTTGCACTGCTGTGTGTAGTAATAAATCAGCCCTAAATGGGTAAAATATAAAACTAATGGATTACATCTGATTTCAATCTAGCCATTACAAAACTTAAATCAAGTGTTAAACATGTAACTAAATGTAACTTGTTATATTAAAATGTTAACCTTAAGGTTTTATTAAGTTTAGAAATGATAGAAAAGTTGTACATTTGGTTTTTATTGCACAATTTTAAAAAATCATACAAATGGTGATAACTTACTAATAATACATATAAAAAATATTTCTGTGTAGTCCTTTCGTCATGTAAAACGTTCTTGTTTTTTCTCCGCACCTCCGTGGACAAATTTTTACTCCAAAAAGACGAGGTTTGTCACGGCTTGTGCGCAAGACATATCGCAGCAATCAGCGACGGGCAAGAAAAATGACTGTCTGGTGATTTTTGATAGCGGAAAACGGAGATTTAAAAGAAAACAAAATATTTTTTGCGTAGATAACAGCGTATTTACGTGGGTTTTAATACTTTTGTATGAACAAAAAAAGAAAAATACAACGCGCGGGTGAGTTATTAAAAATATTTCCGCAGACATACTTTCCATCGTAACGCAGCGTTAACAAAATACAGGTTGCGTTAACAACCAAGTTGAAATGATTTAATTTCTTAAATGTACGACCAGGTCCAGGGTGACAACATGAAAAACAAATTGTTATTTATGATGTTAACAATACTGGGTGCGCCTGGGATTGCAGCCGCAGCAGGTTATGATTTAGCTAATTCAGAATATAACTTCGCGGTAAATGAATTGAGTAAGTCTGCATTTAATCAGGCAGCCATAATTGGTCAAGCTGGGACGAATAATAGTGCTCAGTTACTGCAGGGAGGCTCAAAACTTTTGGCGGTTGTTGCGCAAGAAGGTAGTAGCAATCGGGCAAAGATTGACCAGACAGGAGATTATAACCTTGCATATATTGATCAGGCGGGCAGTGCCAACGATGCCAGTATTTCGCAAGGTGCTTATGGTAATACTGCGATGATTATCCAGAAAGGTTCTGGTAATAAAGCAAATATTACACAGTATGGTACTCAAAAAACGGCAATTGTAGTGCAGAGACAGTCGCAAATGGCTATTCGCGTGACACAACGTTAATTTCCATTCGACTTTTAAATCAATCCGATGGGGGTTTTACATGAAACTTTTAAAAGTAGCAGCAATTGCAGCAATCGTATTCTCCGGTAGCGCTCTGGCAGGTGTTGTTCCTCAGTACGGCGGCGGCGGTAACCACGGTGGTGGCGGTAATAATAGCGGCCCAAATTCTGAGCTGAACATTTACCAGTACGGTGGCGGTAACTCTGCACTTGCTCTGCAAACTGATGCCCGTAACACTGACTTGACTATTACCCAGCATGGCGGCGGTAATGGTGCAGATGTTGGTCAGGGCTCAGATGACAGCTCAATCGATCTGACCCAACGTGGCTTCGGTAATAGCGCTACTCTTGATCAGTGGAACGGCAAAAATTCTGAAATGACGGTTAAACAGTTCGGTGGTGGCAACGGTGCTGCAGTTGACCAGACTGCATCTAACTCCTCCGTCAACGTGACTCAGGTTGGCTTTGGTAACAACGCGACCGCTCATCAGTACTAATACATCATTTGTATTACAGAAACAGGGCGCAAGCCCTGTTTTTTTTCGGGAGAAGAATATGAATGCGTTATTACTCCTTGCGGCACTTTCCAGTCAGATAACCTTTAATACGACCCAGCAAGGGGATGTGTATGAGGTGTACTGGCAATAGCGGACACTACCATTTGTTCTTTTTTTAAGCAGCCATCTGATGATATTTTTCCCTGAAGGCTGCCGGGGAGATATTCCCCAGACGAGAGTGACGACGCTGACGATTGTAGAAAATCTCAATGTATTCCCGTATTACTGAGATGGCTTCATCCCGGTTATTAAAACGATAGTGGCTCAGGCTCTCATTTTTCAGCGTTCCCCAGAAGCTTTCCATCGGAGCGTTGTCGTAACAGTTACCTTTACGCGACATTGATGTTTTCAGACCAGACTGCTCCTGTATG
>NZ_MECT01000190.1:0-3183 GCF_001722145.1 Shigella sp. FC1544 | reverse complement strand
TAGTGCGCTGGGTTATCGCTCGCCACGGGAATATCTGCGGCAGCGGGCTTGTAATGGGTTAAGTGATAACAGATGTCTGGAAATATAGGGGCAAATCCAGCTGGATCAGTCTTAAAAAGTAAAAAAATATATTTGCTTGAACGATTCATCGTTTTTTTCATCCGGTTAAATATGCAAAGATAAATGCGCAGAAATGTGTTTCTCAAACCGTTCATTTATCACAAAAGGATTGTTCGATGTCCAACAATGGCTCGTCACCGCTGGTGCTTTGGTACAACCAACTCGGCATGAATGATGTAGACAGGGTTGGGGGCAAAAATGCCTCCCTGGGTGAAATGATTACTAACCTTTCCGGAATGGGTGTTTCCGTTCCGAATGGTTTCGCCACAACCGCCGACGCGTTTAACCAGTTTCTGGACCAAAGCGACGTAAACCAGCGCATTTATGAACTGCTGGATAAAACGGATATTGACGATGTTACTCAGCTTGCGAAAGCGGGCGCGCAAATCCGCCAGTGGATTATCGACACTCCCTTCCAGCCTGAGCTGGAAAACGCCATCCGCGAAGCCTATGCTCAGCTTTCCGCCGATGACGAAAACGCCTCTTTTGCGGTGCGCTCCTCCGCCACCGCAGAAGATATGCCGGACGCTTCCTTTGCCGGTCAGCAGGAAACCTTCCTCAACGTTCAGGGGTTTGACGCCGTTCTCGTGGCAGTGAAACATGTATTTGCTTCTCTGTTTAACGATCGCGCCATCTCTTATCGTGTGCACCAGGGTTACGATCACCGTGGCGTGGCGCTCTCCGCCGGTGTTCAGCGGATGGTGCGCTCCGACCTCGCATCTTCTGGCGTGATGTTCTCCATTGATACCGAATCCGGCTTTGACCAGGTGGTGTTTATCACTTCCGCATGGGGCCTTGGTGAGATGGTCGTGCAGGGGGCGGTTAACCCGGATGAGTTTTACGTGCATAAACCGACACTGGCGGCGAATCGCCCGGCTATCGTGCGCCGCACCATGGGGTCGAAAAAAATCCGCATGGTTTACGCGCCGACCCAGGAGCACGGCAAGCAGGTTAAAATCGAAGACGTACCGCAGGAACAGCGTGACATCTTCTCGCTGACCAACGAAGAAGTGCAGGAACTGGCAAAACAGGCCGTACAAATTGAGAAACACTACGGTCGCCCGATGGATATTGAGTGGGCGAAAGATGGCCACACCGGCAAACTGTTCATTGTGCAGGCGCGTCCGGAAACCGTGCGCTCACGCGGTCAGGTCATGGAGCGTTATACGCTGCATTCACAGGGTAAGATTATCGCCGAAGGCCGTGCTATCGGTCATCGCATCGGTGCGGGTCCGGTGAAAGTCATCCATGACATCAGCGAAATGAACCGCATCGAACCTGGTGACGTGCTGGTCACTGACATGACCGACCCGGACTGGGAACCGATCATGAAGAAAGCATCTGCCATCGTCACCAACCGTGGCGGTCGTACCTGTCACGCGGCGATCATCGCTCGTGAACTGGGTATTCCGGCGGTAGTGGGCTGTGGTGATGCAACAGAACGGATGAAAGACGGTGAGAACGTCACTGTTTCTTGTGCCGAAGGTGATACCGGTTACGTCTATGCGGAGTTGCTGGAATTTAGCGTGAAAAGCTCCAGCGTAGAAACCATGCCGGATCTGCCGTTGAAAGTGATGATGAACGTCGGTAACCCGGATCGAGCTTTCGACTTCGCCTGTCTGCCGAACGAAGGCGTGGGACTTGCGCGTCTGGAATTTATCATCAACCGTATGATTGGCGTCCACCCACGCGCACTGCTTGAGTTTGACGATCAGGAACCGCAGTTGCAAAACGAAATCCGCGAGATGATGAAAGGTTTTGATTCTCCGCGTGAATTTTACGTTGGTCGTCTGACTGAAGGGATCGCGACGCTGGGTGCCGCGTTTTATCCGAAGCGCGTCATTGTCCGTCTCTCTGATTTTAAATCGAACGAATATGCCAACCTGGTCGGTGGTGAGCGTTACGAGCCAGATGAAGAGAACCCGATGCTCGGCTTCCGTGGCGCGGGCCGCTATGTTTCCGACAGCTTCCGCGACTGCTTCGCGCTGGAGTGTGAAGCAGTGAAACGTGTGCGCAACGACATGGGGCTGACCAACGTTGAGATCATGATCCCGTTCGTGCGTACCGTAGACCAGGCGAAAGCGGTGGTTGAAGAACTGGCGCGTCAGGGGCTGAAGCGTGGTGAGAACGGGCTGAAAATCATCATGATGTGTGAAATCCCGTCCAACGCCTTGCTGGCCGAGCAGTTCCTCGAATATTTCGACGGCTTCTCAATTGGCTCAAACGACATGACGCAGTTGGCGCTCGGTCTGGATCGTGACTCCGGCGTGGTGTCTGAACTGTTCGATGAGCGCAACGATGCGGTGAAAGTATTGCTGTCGATGGCTATCCGTGCCGCGAAGAAACAGGGCAAATATGTCGGGATTTGCGGTCAGGGTCCGTCCGACCACGAAGATTTTGCCGCATGGTTGATGGAAGAGGGGATCGATAGCCTGTCTCTGAATCCGGACACCGTGGTGCAAACCTGGTTAAGCCTGGCTGAACTGAAGAAATAAAATAAATACCCGGCGGCGTTTTGTCGCCGGGTTTATGTGATCCCCGAAGATGAAACTTATTCAATCTATTCACAGACATCCTGCGTTAATCGCCGCATAATATCTTTTCTTAACAAAAACTTTTGTATTTTACCTGAGGCAGTGCGCGGTAGTTTTTCGATTACCACGATATGTTCAGGATATTTATATTTTGCGACCCGTTTACGGCTAAAAAAAGCCACCACCTCTTCCAGTGATAATGAATGATGCGGCGCTTTCAGCACGACATAAGCGCATGATCGTTCACCTAAACGTTCATCGGGCATTGCAACCACACAGGCATCGTGAATTTTAGGATGCTGCAATAAAATATCTTCCACTTCACGGCTGCTAATATTTTCGCCGCCGCGGACAATAATATCTTTTTTGCGTCCGGGTAATGACTCCAACTTATTGATAGTGTTTTATGTTCAGATAATGCCCGATGACTTTGTCATGCAGCTCCACCGATTTTGAGAACGACAGCGACTTCCGTCCCAGCCTTGCCAGGTGCTGCCTCAGATTCAGGTTATGCCGCTCAATTCGCTGC
>NZ_MECT01000189.1:0-3229 GCF_001722145.1 Shigella sp. FC1544 | reverse complement strand
TTGAGAAGCGGTGTAAGTGAACTGCAGTTGCCATGTTTTACGGCAGTGAGAGCAGAGATAGCGCTGATGTCCGGCAGTGCTTTTGCCGTTACGCACCACCCCGTCAGTAGCTGAACAGGAGGGACAGCTGATAGAAACAGAAGCCACTGGAGCACCTCAAAAACACCATCATACACTAAATCAGTAAGTTGGCAGCATCACCAAAAAAGTTGGAAATATAAATAGCTGAAAGGCTCACAACACCCGGAATGCGGATTATCTTTGCTCCGATTCCTGGCGGTTTTATTCAGGGTGCAAGCTGTCTGACCCTTTCCCGATATTCTCCCGGAGTACAACCAAACTCGCGGACAAACGCCTTGTGAAAAGATGATTCGCTGGCATAGCCTACTGACTCAGCGATCACCACAACAGGGAGCGTTTCCCGGGAAAACATCTGGGCCGCTATTTGTAGACGCAACTTTGTTAATACAGCCAGCGGCGTGGTTCCGGAAACATCACGGAAAAGCTGGGCAAAACTTGCCCGGGACATGTGGGCGATGCTGGCCAGCGATTCGACGGTCCAAGCGTGTCCTGGCATTTCCAGCATTTGCTGTATTACCGCACCAAGACGTGGATGCAGAAGCAAACTGAGAATGTTTTTCTCTGTATTAACCTGTGCAATCCACTCACGCACCGCGAGGGTAAAGAATGTAGCGCAGATCTGGCTACACAGTGCATCCACTCCCGGCATCGCCGATCTGGATTCCTGTTGTAAAAACGGGATCGCCTCCCTCAGCCAGTTATATTCCACGCTGTGGTTAACCGGTGCTAAAAACAGCGTTTCCGGCAAAGACGTTAAAAAATAACGCGCCGAATGTTGCAACCGAAGAGTACCACAGACAATACAGGTCGATTCATTATCGACATGACTCAGGCGATGAGCTGAATTTTGTGGTAGCAGGACCACATTTCCCGGGCGTAATGTAAAAATCTCTCCCGTCGGCATTTCCAGCTTCGCCGCTCCTTGCGTTAACGCATGCCAACGAATAACCGATAATTCCCCGGCACCATGTGGAAGCTGCCAGTCACTTCCTAACACGCAATTCTTATCGATCGTTCCTTGTGGAGCGTTAAGCATCAACAAACGGCTAAGGGCATCCATATCAGACTCCTGAGTGGTTTTTGATTACAAACACCAACAATCTTAGTAAATAACTAATCTAATACCATCAAATAGTTAATCATGATTTTTGTTTTGTGATTCTGATTAAGAAAAAGAAAATACCAGACGATAAGACAAAATATCAAGCGTTGTGAAGAAATGGTATTTGCTCTTTTGCGTCTATAGTCATGATGTCAAATGAACGCGTTTCGACAGGAAATCATCATGAATAAATATCAGGCAGTTATTATTGGTTTTGGCAAGGCTGGAAAAACATTAGCCGTCACGCTGGCAAAAGCAGGTTGGCGAGTGGCTCTCATCGAACAATCAAATGCAATGTATGGCGGGACCTGTATTAATATCGGCTGCATCCCAACTAAAACATTGGTTCATGACGCACAGCAGCACACAGATTTTGTCCGTGCCATACAGCGTAAAAATGAAGTGGTTAATTTTTTACGTAATAAGAATTTTCATAATCTTGCGGATATGCCTAATATCGACGTGATCGACGGCCAGGCGGAGTTTATCAATAATCATAGCCTGCGTGTTCATCGGCCTGAGGGAAATCTGGAGATTCATGGCGAGAAAATTTTTATTAATACCGGTGCACAAACCGTGGTTCCGCCAATTCCTGGAATTACCACCACGCCAGGAGTATATGACAGCACCGGATTACTTAATCTAAAAGAATTGCCTGGGCATTTAGGTATTTTGGGCGGCGGATATATTGGCGTTGAGTTCGCCTCTATGTTCGCTAATTTTGGCAGCAAGGTAACCATTTTAGAAGCAGCTTCGCTGTTTTTGCCTCGGGAAGATCGGGATATTGCTGATAATATCGCGACGATTTTACGCGATCAGGGCGTCGATATTATCCTCAATGCCCATGTGGAGCGAATCAGTCACCATGAAAATCAAGTGCAAGTGCATAGCGAGCACGCCCAACTGGCGGTGGATGCACTGTTAATAGCTTCCGGTCGTCAACCGGCTACCGCTTCGTTACATCCAGAAAATGCCGGTATCGCAGTAAACGAGCGCGGGGCAATTGTCGTTGACAAGCGATTACATACCACCGCAGACAATATTTGGGCGATGGGAGATGTTACCGGCGGGCTGCAATTTACTTACATATCACTGGATGATTACCGCATTGTACGTGATGAGTTACTGGGTGAAGGCAAACGTAGTACTGATGATCGGAAAAATGTGCCTTATTCCGTATTTATGACACCGCCCCTGTCCAGGGTTGGTATGACAGAAGAACAAGCCAGAGAGAGTGGTGCTGATATTCAGGTGGTGACATTGCCTGTAGCTGCAATTCCGCGTGCCAGAGTGATGAACGATACCCGTGGGGTATTAAAAGCGATTGTTGATAATAAAACCCAACGTATATTAGGGGCATCACTGCTGTGTGTTGACTCCCACGAGATGATTAATATAGTGAAAATGGTGATGGATGCCGGGCTGCCTTATAGCATATTACGCGATCAGATATTTACTCATCCGTCGATGAGCGAATCACTCAATGATCTATTTTCATTAGTCAAATAAACTCAAAATCAGACGCCAGGTAATGCTGCCAACTTACTGATTTAGTGTATGATGGTGATTTTAAGGTGCTTGCGTGGCTTCCATTTCCATCAGATGTCTGAACCGCCCCGGGAATCCTGGAGACTAAACTTCCTGAGAAAGAGGTAAACAGGATGACTAAAAATACTCGTTTTTCCCCCGAAGTCCGTCAACGGGCAGTCCGTATGGTTCTGGAAAGTCAGGGCGAATATGACTCACAATGGGCGACAATTTGTTCCATTGCTCCAAAGATTGGCTGTACGCCGGAGACTCTGCGTGTCTGGGTTCGCCAGCATGAGCGGGATACCGGAGGCGGTGATGGCGGGCTCACCACCGCTGAACGTCAGCGTCTGAAAGAGCTGGAACGTGAAAATCGTGAACTGCGCCGCAGTAACGATATCCTTCGCCAGGCTTCCGCTTATTTTGCGAAGGCGGAGTTCGACCGCCTCTGGAAAAAGTGATGCCACTGCTGGATAAGCTGCGTAAGCTGTACGGGGTCGGACCGGTATGCAGTGAACT
>NZ_MECT01000188.1:0-33950 GCF_001722145.1 Shigella sp. FC1544 | reverse complement strand
TGACATCACCCCCCGGATCATGGACGACTGGGGGCAGTAATCATGCCGGGTCTGGCTGGCTAACACCCCATTATAAGGGGTACGAATAAAGTAACGGGGCGAAATGGCGAATGGCAATGGCGAACGGAATCACAAACAAATTGGCGATACAGTGCTCAAAGCCACTGGCGACAAACAGGGTGATGGGCAAAATCATGGCGACGATTTTGTCGCATAACGAACGCCCGCAATAACTCATCCACAGCGCCAGGCAAACCATCAGATTGCACATAATGCCGAGGCTGACAGATTCAGTAAATGTATGATGCATTTTACCCTCGGCGCAGTGTAAAACCGCGACTCCCCACATCGCGTTTTCACTCATCACCAGCCCGGAAAACCAGATTAACAAACTGAAACAGGCAATACCTGCCAGATTACCACAGGCCACCAGAAGTGCGTTAATCAGCCAAGTTCGCCAACTAATAACGCCCCGACTTTTTGCCATCACCGTCATTACCGACGAGGTGAACAGGCTGGTGCCGCAAACCGCCAGCAAAATAAAGCCGAGTGTAAAGCAAAGGCCGCCCACCAGATGGGTTAATGCCTGTGAAGACGGGGCATCGGCGATAACGGAAAGGTAAAAAGTAAATCCGATCGCCATAAACACGCCAGCGGACATCGCCATTAAAAAGACCGACACTTTACTGCGGGCAATTTTATGGACGGCAATCCGTTCAGCGATTGCCGCTTTTCTGGCGCTCAACTGCAAGTCGAAAGAGAGTTTGTTTCTCATGCATACTCCTGCAAAAGCAGATTACAACACCTCGCGAACCGAGATCCCCAGACGCTGCATTCGTGACAGCAGCGTGGTGCGCTTCATCCCTAATCGTGTCGCCGCGCCACGGGGCCCGGCAACAATGCCATTGGTTTCTCGCAATACCTGAACAATGCGCTGACGTTCTTCTTCGTCATTCTCTGGCGTCGTCGGGTGCAGCAACTGCGCCATTGAACTGCGAAGCGCTGAATCTTCATTTAGCGTCGGCAGTAAACGGCTTTGTCGGACATTAAGATGTAAATTCAGACTGTTACCGCGAGTCAGCAGTACCGCTCGCTCAATCACGTTTTCCAGCTCGTGCACGTTGCCCGGCCAGTCCCACGACATCAACTGGCGTAGCGCCTCGGTCGGGATGGCGTCAATTGCGCGATTCATATGGCGCGCCATTTTTTGCGTGAAATGTTTTGCTAAAAGAGGGATATCTTCCGGACGGTCGCGTAGCGGCGGCAATTCCAATGGGAAGACATTCAGGCGATAAAAGAGATCGCTGCGAAACTGGCGATCTTCAACCATTTGTCACAAATCACGGTTGGTGGCGGCAATGACTCTGACATTCACCGGGATCGTTCTACTCCCGCCGAGACGCTCAATCTCCCGTTCCTGCAATACGCGCAGCAGTTTAGGCTGAAGTTCTAACGGCAGATCGCCAATTTCATCGAGAAACAACGTGCCGCCATCGGCAATTTCAAAACGACCACGATGTGTATTAATCGCACCAGTAAACGCCCCTTTGTCATGACCGAATAACTCACTTTCCAGAAGACTGGCGGGGATGGCAGCGCAGTTGATTTTGACCAGCGGTTTGTCGCGTCGCGTGCTAAGTTGATGGATCGCTCTGGCGATCACCTCTTTGCCGGTTCCGGTTTCACCACAAATCAACACCGCACTGTCGCTCTTCGCTACAATATCTACCTGCTGGAGCAGGTCTTCCATTGCCTGGCTTTGATAGATAATGTCACCGATGCCCAGATTCGAAAGGAGCTGCTCGCTAAGCTGGTAGTTTTCTTGCTGCAAACTTTCCTGCAAATCGGTCATGCTACGCCAGGCATCGGCATTACCAACGGCAATAGCGATGCGATCGGCTATGTGTTGTAGTAGCTGGCAGTTTTCCTCACTAAAGAGAGTGGAAGAGGTATGCGCCAGCAACAATGCACCCGGTGTATGGTTGCCAAAGGTAAGCGGTATAAGGAGCGCAGATTCGCAGCCGTTAGATGCAAGTAAGAGTAATAACGGGTCGCGTTGCCAGAGAAACAGATCGTCTGCACGGTGCGTCAAGGTCGGTTGTCGGGTTTGTAGCGTTTGTGTCAGCAATACACTGTCGCCAGGCATATTGCGTGGCAGACACGCACAATGTGAGGCAGAAAGATCGCTGCACCACAGGCTAAACTTCTCGTTCTTTCGATGATCGCCCAGTACCATACTGACTGAAGCCAGACCGAAAAAATGATGGATCTCACGAGCGACGTCAGCGATCAGATCGTCGAGATCAAGATGTGACAGCACTGCATTAGTAATATCAACCAGTACCCGATGATGATCGCGATCTTTCTCCAGCAAACGCAGCGCCACCTGTTGTTCTTCATCATTGAGCCATGATTGCAGAACCGGAGTGATAATGCGTGCCAGCCAGTTAAACAGTGTGCAATCCTAGGGAGTAAAACGGCTGCCGTGGGTACGAATAAAGCGTAGCTCCGCCATTCCACTACTGCCGAGAAGGACGGCGTGACGCGAATAATCGACCATCTCGCCCTGATACTCTGTTGTTGCCGTCACATCGCTGCCATCATCATGGTAGCGGTAATAGAAGTTGCTTTTGATAACATGCAGTTCAATAAGTTGTACCGGGCTGAACGGCGGCGGCATCGGGATGAAGGCGCGTAATAAAGACGCCTTACCGTGTTTCTGTGCTAACCGCTCCGCGAGCATTCCGTTTACCGCTTCAATTGTTATTCCTTGTGGCGGGGCAAACATCGCCTCGTCTGACATAGCCATCAACAGTCCTTATTAATGAGAAATCCTTCTCACGCAATTTTTCTGGCCATCAGATAGATGGCCGGTTCCTGCACAATTTCATCCAACAGATGAATGAATTGAATGCTACGCGCCTGCCACACAGACGTCGCGTCATCTGCCAGTAGCGCGAATGCCCGGGTCAACAGGGCGGTGTGGCTGGCGTCAATAACAATCTCACCAAAGGTCATCACCCCCAGCATCTTACGTCGGGCTTGCTCCTCTTCGACCTGTGCAAGCCAATCTTCGTTTTCCGTCAGTGGGCAGCGGAAGGCGACATTCAGACAATCAATCACGCCAACGTGATGGCCGATAGCCAGCGAGTAATACATTACCTGAGAGCTGTGTTCCGGCATCTCGTCGCTACTGGCGACAAACTTTTTTCGCAGCGTCCAGAAAACAATTTCCCCGCACTCTTCAGTCATGTAACCCCCGGAGTACGCGAAAGAGTTGCTGAACGATACTATTGAGACGTGGATCGTCGGCATCGCGCAACCAGGTGTTAACCCGATTTCCTGTAGGATCGTCGCTTAAATGGCGCAGGAGCCGATCGCAAATTTCTCGCCCCTGACGATAGCCCGCCAGCCGCCGCGCTTCTCGCTCAATGGCGATACGCTGTGATGGCGGGATCTGTGGCCACAACGGTTGCATAGTCACCCCGGTGGGATCGCGATAATCCACAGCGTGAATCTTCTGTTGCAGCAAACCGAGCGCCACGGCGAAACCGTGAATGGTGGCGGCCGGTGTTGGCGGGCAGCCGGGGATCCAAACATCAATGGGGACAATGGTGTCGCTGCCGCCCCAGACGCTGTAGAGATCGTGGAAAATACCGCCGCCGACACCGCACGCGCCGTAGGAAACACAGATTTTATGATCGGGGGCAGACTCATACGCCCGAAGTGCAGGCATACGCATCGCCCGGGTGACTGCGCCAGTAAATAACAAAATATCGGCGTGACGCGGTGATGAAACAACCTTAATGCCAAAACGTTCTGCGTCGAATACGGGGGTGATGGCAGCAAAAATTTCGATTTCACAGGCGTTGCAGCCGCCGCAATCGACGCGATAAACGTAGGCTGAGCGACGGATATCCTGTAGTAAATGCCGCTTCATCTTTTGCGTTTGCTCATCCAGCGTGATGGGCTGGCTGACATGTTGTGTAAGCACTGGACTCATAGCTGCTCCTTAGCCACCAGCGGTACATCTGTATCGTCGTTGATCAGCGTCGCGCGTTGTTTGCACTCCGGGCAGACGCTCGCTTGCGCCCGCAACATTTCGCGGTTTTGTGGCGCATTTTGTTGCTGTGCCAACAATTCAGCAGCCAGTGCGACGGTTTTTTGCGGGGCAAACGGGCGTTCGCAACGGCTGCAACGTTGTAGATGGAACGTCGCGCGGGTATAGAGATCGGCTTTATTGGTGACGGTCAGTTCAAAGTTATTGGTAAGCTGGATGGCTCTGGTCGGGCACACTTCTTCACAACGTCCGCAGTAAATACAACGCCCCAGATAGAGCTGCCAGGTGCGCGAATTTTGCTGGTCGTCGGTCTGGATAGTCAGCGCATTTGCCGGACAAGCACAGGCGCCGCAGGCAATACATTGGCTGGGCATCAGGTCCGGTTTCCCGCGAAAGCCTGGGCTGACCTCCAGTGGCGCGAAGGGATATTTCACCGTCGCGGTTCCGGCGCGCATAATAGTTTTCAGTAACTTCAGCATCTTCTGTCCTTACTTCAGCGGCGAACGGTTACGATCAATGCCGTAGCGTTCGATCTCTTTATACGGCACGGTTTTTGACTGGCGCTTGCGCACATCTACCAGCGTCACACGGTCGGTACAGGAGTAGCAGGGATCAAGGCTACCGATAATCAGCGGTGCGTCAGAAACGGTATTGCCGCGCAGCATGTAACGCAACACCGGCCAGTTGGCGTAGGTGGCGGCACGGCAGCGCCAGCGGAACAATTTTTGGTTATCACCGAGCATGCTCCAGTGCACGTCTTCACCGCGTGGCGCTTCAACAAAGCCCAGCGCGAATGCGTGAGGTTTATAGCTAAAGCCTTCGGTCAGCAGTGGGGTATCCGGCATGTTGTCGAGGGCAAATTCCAGCATTGCCAGCGAATCAAACGTCTCTTTGACACGGACCATCACGCGGGAGAAAACATCGCCGCCGGTGAAGGTAAACAGTGTTTTTGGAATATTGCCGTAGTCGGCGTAGGGGTGATCAAAGCGCAAATCACGGGCAAAACCACTGCCGCGGATCAGCGGCCCTACAGGGCTATAATCACGGGCGATTTGTCGGTCGAGAATGCCAATGTCCTGAGTGCGTTGTTCCATATTCGGCGTAGCAAGCAGCATCTCTACCAGCTCCGACACGTCGGCGCGCATCTCGCGCACCAGTTTCAGCGTTTGCAGACGTTGCTCTTTGAGAATATCGCGGCGAACACCACCAATCAGATTCAGACCGTAGGTTTTACGCGACCCGGTCAGCAATTCCGCCATCGTCATCGACTTTTCCCGCACGCGGAAAAATTGCATAAAGCCGGTATCAAAACCAACAAAATGGCAGGAGAGGCCAAGGTTGAGCAAATGACTGTGTAGCCGTTCGACTTCCAGCAGAATCGAGCGAATGGTATGCGCTCGTTGCGGCACCTCAATCCCCAGTGCATTTTCAACCGAGTTGGTATAGGCCACACTGTGGGCAAAACCGCAAATCCCACACACGCGGTCCGATAAGAAGGTCACTTCGTTGTAGCCCATCCGCGTTTCTGCCAGTTTCTCCATGCCGCGATGGACATAAAACAGGCGGTAATCAGCATCGACAATTTGCTCGCCATCCACAAACAAGCGGAAGTGACCCGGTTCATCGGAGGTGATATGCAGCGGGCCGACAGGGATCACCCGCGCATCGCTGTTGCCCTCATTGATAAACGCATACGTTTCGGAATCTGTCGTCGGTTCAGGGCGCAGTCGATAATCCATCGCATCTTTGCGCAGCGGATGCATATCTTCCGGCCAGTCATCGGGCAACACCAGGCGACGCTGATCCGGCAGGCCAACCGGAATCAGCCCGTACATATCGCGAATTTCTCGCTCGCCCCAGACCGCGGCAGGGACGCGCGGTGTGACTGACGGAAACTCCCGACTGTCGGCATCGACCAGTGCCTTCACCACGATCCAGCATTTTTCGGCCCCTTCCATTGAAAGGGCATAATAAACCGCGTAATGACCGTTAAGTGTCCGCTCGTCGTTGCCAAACAGGACTGGAAGCCAGCCATCATGTTGATAATAAAGATAATGTACAACGTCAGGCAGCAGATTGATTTTCACCGTAATGGTGACCTGTTCAGGCGTTTGTCGCTCTTCATCCAGCACTGCGCCGGGGAACTGCGTTTTCAGGGCGGCGAGAATCGCTTCGCCACGATTTGACGATGAATTAACGTTCACTGTGTTTCTCCGAAACAGATGCGGTGCCTGAAGGCAAAAAATCATGCCAGGTGCTACGTTGTGCAGGCAGGTCGTGCGTCCCTGAGAGGACTATAGTGGAAGCGCCCGCCAGGATCCTGATGACAGGTTGTGGAATATGCGTTCCCATCGCCAGCATCATGACCAGCAGAATCACCATTGGCGAGGTGGTCAACCAGCCGAGATCACCCCGGTTAACGGCCTGCGGCGGTTTCGCCATTAACACCCGCGCAGCCATCTGTACCAGGCCCGCCAGCACCAGCGTTAACAGCAATAACAGCAGGACGATAATCAGCAGGTGATTACGTGCCAGTCCTGCGGTAACGGTCATAAATTCGCTAAGAAAAATGTTGAAGGGCGGCATCCCTGCCAGCGCCAGCGCCAGCGCCAGCGCACCGCCGCCAAACAGCACGGCGGTAAATGGCATGATTTTGAGCATCCCACAGACGACGTTGAGATCGCGCGTGCCGTACTTGAGCAGTACATTGCCGGAACCGCAGAACAGCAGCGTTTTTGCCAGACTGTGGTTTAAGGTGTGCAGCAGCGCGGCAAAAATTCCCAGCGGCCCGCCAATGCCTAGCGCCACCGCGACCAGCCCCATGTTCTCCACGCTGGAGTACGCCAGCAGACGCTTAATGTCCCGCTGTACCAGAATGAAAAATGCCGCCACGGCAACCGACAACATGCCGAAGATGAGCAACAACCGGTTGGGGAAATCGCTGCCGATGGCTTGGCAAATAATGATGTAATAGCGAATCAGCACCAACAGCGCGCAGTTCAGCAATACGGCGGAGAGCAGGGCGCTGACCGGACTCGGCGCTTCACTGTGAGCATCCGGCAGCCAGGCGTGCATGGGAAATAGCCCGGTTTTGGTACCAAAGCCAATTAGCACAAACACAAAGGCCAACAGCATTAATGTTGGGTCAAGCAAGGACGATTGCTTAAGAACCTCGCTCCAGAATATCGCCATTTCTGCCTGCGGCATAACGCTGGCGGCGTTGGCGTATACCAGCACGGTACCGAACAGACCAAAAGCGACACCAACAGTACAAATAATGATGTACTTCCATGCTGATTCCAGCGATGAACGCTGACCGTAAATGCCTACCAGAAACGCCGAGCTTAAGGTGGTGGCTTCGATCGCCGCCCACATCACAATCAGGTTATTGCTGGTAACAACCAGCAGCATGGTGAACAAAAACAGATGGAAGAAACCGTAGTAATCGCACAGTGTAACGGGTGAAAGCTCGCCGTGTGCCACTTCATGACGCATGTAGCCAATCGAGTAAACACCGGTGAGAAAGCCAATCACACCAAGAATGGCGAGGAACAAACCGCCCAGACCATCAATATGAAGCCACAGTCCCGCAGCGAATATTTCTCCTGCATCAGCGGCAGTTTGGACCACCCAGAGTGCCAGAATCAGCAGCAGTGTGATCCCTAAGCTATGTAATACAGTCACCGTACAAGTCGCAGAGAGCCCCCGTTTCCGGCAGGCAAAACAGAGCAGCGAAAAAAGCAGCGGCGTGAGCAGGAGTAAAGCGAACATCACAGAATAACTCATCTCATTATCCCTTCAGCGCGGTCAAGTTGTTCACGTCCAGCGTGCCGTGGGTACGCCATATTTTTCTTGCCAGTAACACCATCACAATGACGGCGAAGATGGCGTCGGTAGCGATACCTATTTCCACCAGTTCCGGTGCTCGCCAGGCAAGAAGCGCCAGCACCAGATGGGAGCCGTTTTCCATCAGGCAGTAACCAAAAATTTGCCGCAGGATATTGCGCTGGCTGACAATGCACAGCAGGCCAAGCAGAAAATGACCTAACGCTACCGCCAGCGCCGGTTTCAGCCCGGTAGCCATCGGTAGCTTCACGGGCTGAACGACAAATGCGCAAAGCAGGACAATTAACGCCGCGAGCAGTGCCATCATTGCCGGACCGAATAACGCTTTTTCCGGGATGTTCTGGGGAATATTTCGTGCAGCGTAAGTCATGATTAACGGTACCAGCAGCACTTTGGTGATAAAGGCGCTGGCGGACCAGATCAGCAGTTGCTCTGCGGCGAACAGGCACGAGAGAGTGGCGAAAATAGACACCAGCACCAGCGACTGGCAGGCGTAAAATCCGCATGACAGGCGATAGCTTTTGACGCTAATCACAAACAGCGATGTCAGCATCATCAGTCCCGCCAGATTATTTACGATCATAGAACCGATCATTCATCATCTCCTTACTGCAACCAGGTCGCGGCGATTACGCTGGAAATCAGCGACATCACAATCAGTACAATCAACACCAGGCGCATTGACCCTGGCAGCGGTGCGGCATCGGCGACGGCCTCGCTCGGTTTGCCAGGCACAACGCGACCAAACCAGCGAATAAACCAGGCGAAACTGGCGACCGATTCAATCATCAGCAGAATCATGGCGGGCAGCAGGATCCAGTACTCCACTGACAACGCAAAACCGGCGGCAAACAGCGGGAATTTACTGAAGAAGCCGTTGAACGGCGGCACACCGGTAATCGCCAGCGCTGCCACGCAGAAAACCACGCCTGGCAACGGCAGGGTGTGCAATACGCCACGCAGACGCGGCAACAAGCGCGTGCCGCAGCTGTAACTCAGCGCACCTGTTACAAGGAAAAACAGGCTTTTAGCGAACGCGTGGTTGACGATGTAGGCGATGCTGCCCTCCAGTGCCAGCCGCCCACTTTCACCATCGATGCGGCGTGGAGATAGGCGCTGATCGGTGTTGGCGCTTCCATTGCGTCCGGTAGCCACGCTTGCATCGGTAGCTGGGCCGATTTCCCCCACGCGGCAAACAGGATGCCGCCATAAACCAGATAACGTGCGTCGCCATGTAACTCGCTCATCGCGCTAAGCACAAACGTTCCGGTCTGCAAAAACAGCGTGGCGGCGGCAAGATACAACCCCAACGAACCGATATGGGTGATAAGCAACGCTTTTAGTGTTGAACGCTGCGCTTTATCGCTCTGGTAATAACTGATCAACGCCCAGGAGCAGCCGCCCTAATTTCAAAAAACAACAACTGACCGAGCAGCGTCGAGGAGAGTACCAGTCCCGCCATCGCGCCGATAAACACCAGCAAAAATGCGTAATAACGATTCGTGCCGTTATGCGGGTGTTCGCGATTTTTATCCGTCAGATAACCCGTGGAGTAGATCGTGACCAGCAAACCGAGAAACACCACCACAAACAGAATCAGCGTACTCACGCGATCAATGACCAGGCCAAACAATGCCACATCCCCCACGTTGACCAACGTCAACGTGACGGCAACTTTATCGGCCTGATAAAACGCGGAGATCAGCGACAACATGCACAGCGTGGTCAGTGCGGCGAACAAAACCCCCATTCGGCGGCCCGACGTTGTGGCGAAAACGAAACGACCAGTGCGCCGATAAAAGGCAGCATTAACGTCGTCAGAGCAAGATTTTCCATATTCCGTCAGTGCTCCTTACAGACCGGTTAACCAGAAGACCCATGCAAGCGCAGCAAGGCTGAAGCCAAGCCAGGTCACATGGTGAATGAGTAAAAAACGCCCGCGTGCCAGCGTGTTTTCTGCGATTGAGGCCAGTACAAAAATCAGCAAAACCTTGAGCAGCGTAACGACAAGTGAAGTCAGCAGGCAGGCGAGAGAAAGTTCTTGCGCGCGCCCAAAGGGCAGAAACAGGGCCACAAACAGTGCTGCCATCACGACCTGTTTCAGCCCCAGCCCCCATTTCGCTAGCGCCAGCCCGGCACCGGAATATTCGGTCAGCGGGCCTTCCTGTAATTCCTGTTCTGCTTCAGCAACATCAAAGGGAATTTTTCCCATCTCAATGAAGCAGGCAAAACCACAGGCCAGTAACGCCAGTACGGTGGTTAGCGGCGAGTTCCAGCCCGTTGCCAGCGTATTGCTGATCATCTCGATATGCGTGGAACCTGCTATCAGCGCCAATACCAGCAGTGAGAGAATGAGCATGGGTTCGACCAGAATGCCGAGCGTCAACTCGCGACTGGCACCGACTCCCGCAAACGGGCTTCCGGTATCCAGCCCGGAAAGAGCAAAGAAAAAACGAAACAGGGCAAGAAGATAGATAAGGGTGATCAGATCGCCGCCGCCCGCAAAAGGGGAAACGGTAATAAAAAGTGGTAGGGCCATCGCCAGCACCAGCATGCTGCTGATTAATACCCACGGCATCAGGCGGAACATCAGACCTGAAGATATAGGCGCAACTTCCTGGCGTTTAAACAGTTTGTGGATCTCGCGATAATCCTGCCAGATCCCCGGCCCGCGGCGGGAGTGCATACGCGCGCGTATCTGCCGGGCAATACCCGTAAAAAGCGGGGTTAGCAGCAGAATCACGGCCTGTGCTAACGCAAAAATGACCAGATATCCGTCGCAAAGAGTTTGTCTCATGGTGATTTCCTTAGACGGCAATAGCGATTAGCAGCACAACCAGTGCGGCAACTAGATACAGGCAATAGAGACGAAAGTCGCCGCTTTGCAGATGCTGTATTTCTTTGGCCAGCCGTTGGGTGGCGCTCACGATGGGGCGGATCACCCGCTCATCCCAGAAGGGTTCTGTGCTCTGAGCCCTGGCGGTGACGTGCGCAAGATCTTTATTTAGCCTCAGCGTAGGGTCGAGCTGTTGTCGTAGACGAAATAACGCAGAGAAGACCACACGCAGCGGCTGCATCACGCCATTGCCTGACGGAGCCATCGCGTTTTCCCAGCCGTAGCCGCATGCCCAGGCATCTCCTGTGCGACGAAACGCTGCGCGGCGCGAACGACACCACAGCCAGTAAAGGCCAGGCAGCAAAGGCATCGCCAGTAGTAACAGCAACAGTAATGAAGGAGTGACCCGTGTATGAAACGTGCCGGGTACAAGTGCTATTCCGCTGGCGACAGTGACGGGAGGGGTATTGGTAAACGCATGGGCAATATGCATTATCTTCGGTGCCAGCCAACTGGCACTAAGCGCAATTAATACGCAGAGTGCCGCGAGCAGTAGCATGGCGACGATCATCGTATTTGGCACTTCCTGTGCCTCTTCAGCGTGTGTACTGCGCGGCGCACCACAGAAAGTAATACCGTACATTTTGACGAAGCACATTACTGCCAGCCCACCAGTGACTGCCAGCATTACCATAGCAATAGGACCCGCAAGTTGTAGCGCTACGGCTTCCACACGACTTAGTGAGAACAGCGACTGCCAGGTGTACCATTCGCTGATAAAACCATTCAGCGGAGGAATGGCTGATATCGCGAGGCAACCAATCAGGCATGCTGCGGCTGTCCACGGCATCCGTTTCGCCAGTGCCCCCATTTTTTCCATGTCGTGGGTATGCAAACGCGAAATAATCGCGCCCGCGCCGAGAAATAGCAGCCCTTTGAACAGCGCATGGTTGAGCAGATGAAACAGTGCGCCGAGCAGTCCAACCACGGTGAGCAGCGGGTCGTGCAGTGACAGACCGTCCATCGCCACACCGACTGCCAGCAAAATAATGCCGACGTTTTCGACGGTACTCCAGGCCAGCAGCCGTTTGATATCCTGTTCCGCCAGCGCATATAGCACGCCCAGGAGCGCGGAGATTGCGCCGATCGCCATCACCAGAATGCCCCACCACAGAGGCAAACCCGTTTGCGCCAGCAGATCCATCGCTACTTTCAGGATGCCGAAAATACCGATTTTGACCATTACGCCAGACATCAACGCCGAAGCGTGCGATGGTGCGGCAGGGTGAGCGCGCGGCAACCAGCTGTGCAACGGCATCATCCCGGCTTTCGCGCCAAAACCGAAAAAGGCCAGCAGAAACACCGCCGACGCCAGCCCCGGAGAAAGTGAAAGCGTGCGAAACTGGCAAAATCGAGGCTGCCGCTTTCGCGCCCCATCAGCAAGAAGGCGATCATAATCAGCACCGATCCGGCGTGGGCGATAAAAAAGTAGAGCATGCCAGCGTTGATCGACGTTTTATCCTGCCTGGCAATGACCAGAAACCAGGAAGACAGCGACATCATTTCAAACAGCACGATGAACCAAAAAGCGTTGTCCATCACCAGCAGGGCAACCATCGATGCGATGAAAAGATTCATAAAGAAGCCCATCGCCGCCGCGCCTTTGCCCTCGTATTCGCGCATATAAGTCAATGAATAGAGCGAACAAACCACCACCAGCAAGGAGATAACCAGCACCATAAATGCCGAGAGGCTATCTATTCGCAGGGTTAAATCGGCAAAGTCAAAAGGGGTGGCAAAACGGGCGACTAAAGTTACACCAGCATGTTATTGCGTAATTCCGCTGATGATGCCAATCACGCCGCCCACCAGCGATGTGATGCCGGAAAGCTTAATAGCCAGTCTGTCCAGACCGAGTAAAAACAGCGAAGCCAGACTGGCAAACAGAAAGAGGATCAGCGACCAGGTTAATAATTGCAGGGCATCCATTAGTGTTGCTCCTGAGTGAGGGAAAGGGGATCCTCCCCGCCATTGGCAAACCAGCTTGCGGCAAGGCGCTGTTTTTCTTTCATCTGACGTTGCAGGCTATCGTCGGTAATCAGCCGTAACGCCTGATTCGGGCAAGCGCGAACGCAGGCCGGACCTTCTGGCAAGAAATTACACAGGTCGCATTTCACCGCGACGGTCTGGACACCCGGTTCCCAGCGCAGCAAAGCATGTTGGGTCGGCGCGTTTTCTTCGCCATCTTTGAGTGAGCCGTCAGCCTGAAAAACATATTGCGCAGGGGCATTCACCGGACGGCTTCCTGAAGCGCTGATTGCGCCAAATGGGCAGACCACGGCGCAAAGCTTGCAGCCAATACAGAGGCTTTCGTTGAGTTGGATCGCATCATCCCTCTGGGAGATGGCATTGACCGGGCAGACCTGCAGGCAAGGGGCTTCCTCACAGTGATGACACACGACAGGGGCAGTGATTGTTGACGTCTTCGCCAGGGCCAGGCGCGGGTGTTGCTGTAAACCTTGCGTTTTATGCACGTCCGAACAGGCAGCGAGACAGGTATTACATCCTGTACACCACAGTGGTTCGGCCACCACAAAGCGGTTCATGTCGGCTCCTTGAAAATGATATGAAACATTGCATTTCATATTGCATAAAGGATGCCAGTCTGATTAATTTAATATATTCAATAAATTATGTATTAACTGGGTTCTGAACGGTACAAAAATGATGGTCATTAACGTTCAGCAAAAAATGGATTCGACACCCGTGTCGCAGGGGAAAGCGAGAATGTGATCTTGATCACGAGAAGTGAGGTGTGCTGACCGCAAGCGCAGCCAGCACGGAATGGAGCAAAGTAATCAGGCGTGTTCTTTCAGCCAGTTCAGCACAACGTCGTGGTGATTGCTGGTTTTAAAATCGTCAAAGACATGTTCGATTTTGCCATCAGCGTCAATCAGGAAGCTGATGCGATGAATACCATCGTAGGTTTTGCCCATGAAGGACTTTTCACCCCAGACGCCGAATTGTTCGCACACCTGGTGGTCCTCATCAGACAAGAGCGTAAAGTTAAGCAGCTCTTTTTCCGCAAAACGGGAGAGTTTTTCGGGTTTATCGGTGCTGATACCCAGCACATCAACGCCCGCTTTTTTCAACTCATCCATGTTATCGCGTAAGCCGCAGGCCTGTACGGTACAGCCGGGGGTCATGGCTTTCGGGTAGAAATAAACCAGAACACGCTGTCCCTGGAAGTCGGTCAAATTAACTTGTTCTCCATCTTGATCCGGCAAGCTAAATTTCGGTGCGATATCACCGGCTTTCAGTGGATTCATTACTTAACTCCATCCTGTTCATCATGTTGGGAATAATTGACGACGTTAATACTGCCTTGTGCATTGAGTTCTGTACATAGGGCTTTGAACGCTTGCTCAATATTTGCTGCGTCCGCAGATGCGGGGCTGTGGGCGGTGATCTGAATATGCAACTGCGCAGCCCGTTCATTTTCAGCAGGTTGCGTGCGCGACACCAGCTCCGCAATGTTCATATGATGCGCGTCGAAAAGTGCTGTGAAGCGTTCAATTAAATGCGGGGAGTCTGCAACATCGACCTGAACCCAGACAGATGCTGGCATTGGCGGACGCGGACGCGCCGTCGTGCGCTTCATCACGATTAAAAGATCCAGTTCGGCACCTTTCAACGGTAACGTTGATTCAATCAGAGTAATGGCATTCCATGAACCGGAAAGCAGCATGATAAACGTGAACTCTTCTCCCAGCATCGCCAGGCGACTGTCTTCAATATTACAGCCGCAACTACTGACATGACGGGTGATGGTGTTCACAATTCCAGGGCGATCGGCACCCAACGCAGTGATCACCAGATAATGTTGCGATGACAGTGTCAAACTGGTTATTCCTTTAAGGGGTGAGTTGTTCTTAAGGAAAGCATAAAAAAAACATGCATACAACAATCAGAACGGTTCTGTCTGCTTGCTTTTAATGCCATACCAAACGTACCATTGAGACACTTGTTTGCACAGAGGATGGCCCATGTTCACGGGAAGTATTGTCGCGATTGTTACTCCGATGGATGAAAAAGGTAATGTCTGTCGGGCTAGCTTGAAAAAACTGATTGATTATCATGTCGCCAGCGGTACTTCGGCGATCGTTTCTGTTGGCACCACTGGCGAGTCCGCTACCTTAAATCATGACGAACATGCTGATGTGGTGATGATGACGCTGGAGCTGGCTGACGGGCGCATTCCGGTGATTGCCGGGACCGGTGCTAACGCTACTGCGGAAGCCATTAGCCTGACGCAGCGCTTCAATGACAGCGGTATCGTCGGCTGCCTGACGGTAACCCCTTACTACAATCGTCCGTCGCAAGAAGGTTTGTATCAGCATTTCAAAGCCATCGCTGAACATACTGACCTGCCGCAAATTCTGTATAATGTGCCGTCCCGTACTGGCTGCGATCTGCTCCCGGAAACGGTGGGCCGTCTGGCGAAAGTAAAAAATATTATCGGAATCAAAGAGGCAACAGGGAACTTAACGCGTGTAAACCAGATCAAAGAGCTGGTTTCAGATGATTTTGTTCTGCTGAGCGGCGATGATGCGAGCGCGCTGGACTTCATGCAATTAGGCGGTCATGGGGTTATTTCCGTTACGGCTAACGTCGCAGCGCGTGATATGGCCCAGATGTGCAAACTGGCAGCAGAAGGGCATTTTGCCGAGGCACGCGTTATTAATCAGCGTCTGATGCCATTACACAACAAACTATTTGTCGAACCCAATCCAATCCCGGTGAAATGGGCATGTAAGGAACTGGGTCTTGTGGCGACCGATACGCTGCGCCTGCCAATGACACCAATCACCGACAGTGGTCGTGAGACGGTCAGAGCGGCGCTTAAGCATGCCGGTTTGCTGTAAAGTTTAGGGAGATTTGATGGCTTACTCTGTTCAAAAGTCGCGCCTGGCAAAGGTTGCGGGTGTTTCGCTTATTTTATTACTCGCTGCCTGTAGTTCTGACTCACGTTATAAGCGTCAGGTCAGTGGTGATGAAGCCTACCTGGAAGCGGCACCGCTTGCGGAGCTTCATGCCCCGGCTGGAATGATTTTGCCGGTGACCTCCGGTGATTATGCAATCCCGGTGACCAACGGTAGTGGTGCTGTCGGTAAGGCGCTGGACATTCGTCCACCAGCCCAGCCGCTGGCACTGGTTTCTGGCGTGCGTACCCAGTTCACGGGCGATACCGCTTCATTGCTGGTGGAAAATGGTCGTGGCAATACTCTGTGGCCGCAGGTGGTTAGCGTGCTGCAGGCGAAAAACTACACCATCACCCAACGTGATGATGCTGGTCAGACACTGACCATCGATTGGGTACAATGGAACCGTCTGGACGAAGACGAGCAGTATCGTGGTCGTTATCAAATCTCTGTTAAGCCGCAGGGTTATCAGCAGGCGGTTACGGTTAAACTGCTGAACCTGGAACAGGCGGGTAAACCGGTTGCAGACGCGGCTTCCATGCAGCGTTACAGCACGGAGATGATGAACGTTATTTCCGCCGGTCTGGATAAATCTGCCTCTGACGCCGCGAACGCTGCGCAAAATCGTGCCTCCACCACTATGGACGTACAAAGTGCAGCTGATGACACCGGTTTACCGATGCTGGTCGTACGCGGGCCGTTCAATGTGGTTTGGCAACGTCTGCCAGCGGCGCTGGAAAAAGTGGGCATGAAAGTGACCGACAGCACCCGTTCGCAGGGTAACATGGCCGTAACTTATAAGCCGCTGTCTGACAGCGACTGGCAGGAACTGGGCGCGAGCGATCCAGGCCTGGCATCCGGTGACTATAAACTGCAGGTTGGCGATTTAGATAACCGCAGCAGCCTACAGTTCATCGATCCGAAAGGTCATACTCTGACTCAGAGTCAGAACGACGCGCTGGTAGCTGTCTTCCAGGCTGCGTTTAGCAAGTAAAAATACAGGGCTGGAGTCATCCGGCCCTTTTTTCTGATATGATACGCAAACGTGTGCGTCGGCAGAAAAATGCAATTTTAGCGGTAATTCGCACGAAATTTGTTTGTCGGACGTAGGTCGGATAAGGCGTTCTTGCCGCATCCGACAAAACATCCGGCACACCAGACAACAAAAGATTTTAAAACGTTAATTCACACCCAGGAGTGATAAAGATGCAAAAGCAAGCTGAGTTGTATCGTGGTAAAGCGAAAACCGTATACAGCACGGAAAACCCGGACCTGTTGGTGCTCGAATTCCGCAATGATACGTCAGCAGGGGATGGCGCGCGCATTGAGCAGTTTGATCGCAAAGGTATGGTGAACAACAAGTTCAACTACTTCATTATGAGCAAACTGGCTGAAGCGGGTATCCCGACTCAAATGGAGCGTCTGCTCTCCGATACCGAATGTCTGGTGAAAAAGCTGGATATGGTGCCGGTTGAGTGTGTCGTGCGTAACCGTGCTGCTGGCTCTCTGGTGAAACGTCTTGGAATCGAAGAAGGTATTGAGCTGAACCCGCCGCTGTTCGATCTGTTCCTGAAAAACGATGCCATGCACGATCCGATGGTCAACGAATCTTACTGCGAAACCTTTGGCTGGGTGAGCAAAGAGAACCTGGCGCGTATGAAAGAGCTGACCTACAAAGCGAACGACGAGCTGAAAAAACTGTTCGATGATGCTGGTCTGATTCTGGTCGACTTCAAGCTGGAGTTTGGTCTGTACAAAGGTGAAGTGGTACTGGGCGATGAGTTCTCCCCGGACGGCAGCCGCCTGTGGGACAAAGAAACACTGGAGAAAATGGACAAAGACCGTTTCCGCCAGAGCCTCGGTGGCCTGATCGAAGCCTATGAAGCCGTCGCCCGCCGCCTGGGTGTACAGCTGGACTGATTTTTCTGTTCATCATCTTGCCGTGCAGCTGGCACGGCAAGACAACCGCTCTCGGAATATATGCATTGAACGCTCATTCCTCCGCCATTTCATCCCGCTTTCCTGTGGTAATCTTCCTCTGAACCACCTACGATCATTTCTATAATGAATATATTGTTGAGGTATCTATGCGTTGGCAAGGGCGACGTGAAAGTGACAATGTTGAAGACAGGCGCAACAGCGCCGGTGGTCCATCTATGGGCGGTCCCGGTTTTCGCCTGCCAAGCGGTAAAGGCGGGCTGATTTTACTGATAGTCGTGCTGGTTGCAGGCTACTATGGTGTTGATTTAACCGGGTTAATGACTGGACAGCCGGTTTCCCAACAACAATCAACGCGGTCCATTAGCCCTAATGAAGACGAAGCTGCAAAATTCACCTCGGTGATTCTGGCAACCACGGAAGACACCTGGGGACAACAGTTCGAGAAGATGGGTAAGACCTATCAGCAACCGAAGCTGGTCATGTACCGTGGAATGACGCGCACCGGCTGCGGGGCGGGCCAGTCCATTATGGGGCCGTTCTATTGCCCGGCGGATGGCACAGTTTATATCGATCTCTCCTTCTATGATGACATGAAAGACAAACTTGGCGCGGATGGCGATTTTGCCCAGGGGTACGTTATCGCCCATGAAGTCGGTCATCATGTGCAGAAACTGTTAGGCATCGAGCCGAAAGTTCGTCAACTGCAACAAAACGCGACGCAGGCGGAAGTGAACCGCTTATCTGTGCGTATGGAACTCCAGGCCGACTGTTTTGCCGGTGTCTGGGGGCATAACATGCAGCAGCAAGGCGTTCTGGAAACCGGCGATCTGGAAGAGGCGCTGAATGCGGCGCAGGCCATCGGCGATGACCGTTTACAACAGCAAAGTCAGGGGCGAGTAGTACCAGACAGTTTCACACATGGCACTTCTCAGCAACGCTACAGCTGGTTTAAACGTGGTTTCGACAGCGGCGATCCGGCACAATGCAATACTTTTGGTAAAAGCATTTAATTTCCGGGGCAGGGATGGCTGAACTGACTGCGCTTTACACATTAACAGCGCAAATGAAACGTGAAGGGATCCGCCGCTTGCTGGTGTTGAGCGGGGAAGAGGGTTGGTGTTTTGATCATGCGCTTAAGTTGCGTGATGCCTTACTTGGCGACTGGCTGTGGATTTCGCCGCAGCCAGATGCTGAAAACCACTGTTCTCCCTCGGCGCTACAAACTTTACTTGGGCGCGAGTTCCGGCATGCGGTATTCGACGCCCGCCACGGCTTTGATGCCGCTGCCTTTGCGGCACTTAGCGGAACGTTGAAAGCGGGAAGCTGGCTGGTTTTGTTACTCCCTGTATGGGAAGAGTGGGAAAACCAACCTGATGCCGACTCGCTGCGCTGGAGTGATTGCCCTGACCCTATTGCGACGCCGCATTTTGTCCAGCATCTCAAACGCGTACTTACGGCGGATAACGACGCTATTCTCTGGCGGCAAAACCAGCCGTTCTCGTTGGCGCATTTTACTCCCCGTACTGACTGGCACCCCGCGACCGGCGCACCACAACCAGAACAACAGCAACTCTTACAGCAGCTACTGACCATGCCGCCGGGCGTGGCAGCGGTAACGGCTGCGCGTGGGTGCGGTAAGTCGGCGCTGGCAGGGCAACTCATTTCTCGTATTGCGGGCAGTGCGATTGTCACCGCGCCCGCAAAAGCGGCAACGGATGTACTGGCACAATTTGCGGGCGAGAAGTTTCGCTTTATTGCGCCGGATGCCTTGTTAGCCAGCGATGAGCAAGCCGACTGGCTGGTGGTCGATGAAGCCGCAGCCATACCTGCGCCGTTGTTGCATCAACTGGTATCGCGTTTTCCTCGAACGTTGTTAACCACTACGGTGCAGGGCTACGAAGGCACCGGACGTGGTTTTTTGCTGAAATTTTGCGCTCGCTTTCCGCATTTACACCGTTTTGAACTGCAACAGCCGATCCGCTGGGCACAGGGATGCCCGCTGGAAAAAATGGTTAGTGAGGCACTGGTTTTTGACGATGAAAACTTCACCCATACACCACAAGGCAATATCGTCATTTCCGCATTTGAACAAACGTTATGGCGAAGCGAGCCAGAAACGCCGTTAAAGGTTTATCAGTTATTGTCTGGTGCGCACTACCGGACTTCGCCGCTGGATTTACGCCGGATGATGGATGCACTAGGGCAATATTTTTTACAGGCGGCTGGCGAAAACGAGATTGCCGGAGCGCTGTGGCTGGTGGATGAGGGGGGATTATCTCAACAACTCAGTCAGGCGGTATGGGCAGGTTTTCGTCGCCCGCGGGGTAATCTGGTGGCCCAGTCGCTGGCGGCGCACGGTAGCAATCCACTGGCAGCGACATTGCGTGGACGGCGGGTCAGCCGGATAGCAGTTCATCCGGCTCGTCAGCGCGAAGGCGTTGGGCAACAGCTCATTGCCAGCGCTTTGCAATATACGCAAGACCTCGACTATCTTTCGGTGAGTTTTGGTTACACCGGGGAGTTATGGCGTTTCTGGCAACGCTGCGGTTTTGTGCTGGTACGAATGGGTAATCATCGTGAAGCCAGCAGTGGTTGCTATACGGCGATGGCGCTGTTACCGATGAGTGATGCGGGTAAACAGCTGGCTGAACGTGAGCATTACCGTTTACGTCGCGATGCGCAAGCTCTCGCGCAGTGGAATGGCGAAACACTTCCTGTTGATCCACTAAACGATATCGTGCTTTCTGACGACGACTGGCTTGAACTGGCCGGTTTTGCTTTTGCTCATCGTCCGCTATTAACGTCGTTAGGTTGCTTATTGCGTCTGCTACAAACCAGTGAACTGGCATTACCGGCGCTGCGTGGGCGTTTACAGAAAAATGCCAGTGATGCGCAGTTATGTACCACACTTAAACTTGCAGGCCGCAAGATGTTACTGGTCCGTCAGCGGGAAGAGGCCGCGCATGCGCTGTTCGCACTTAATGATGTTCGCACTGAGCGTCTGCGCGATCGCATAACGCAATGGCAATTTTTTCACTGACTCCTTCAATTTTCTCCCATGGTCATTGTGAGCCAGCGGCGTAAAATTAATGACATCAGTTAAGGAGTTCGCCATGAAACATGACCATTTTGTTGTTCAAAGCCCGGATAAACCTGTGCAACAGTTGTTACTGCTTTTCCACGGTGTCGGGGATAACTCGGTGGCAATGGGGGAAATAGGCAGTTGGTTTGCACCGCTGTTTCCTGATGCGCTGGTGGTGAGTGTCGGTGGCGCGGAGCCGAGCGGTAATCCGGCGGGGCGTCAGTGGTTTTCGGTGCAGGGTATTACGGAAGATAATCGCCAGGCGCGTGTGGATGCCATCATGCCGACGTTTATTGAAACGGTACGCTACTGGCAGAAACAGAGTGGAGTAGGGGCTAACGCCACGGCGTTAATCGGTTTCTCTCAAGGCGCGATTATGGCGCTGGAGAGTATTAAAGCCGAACCGGGCCTTGCTTCACGCGTCATTGCTTTTAACGGACGCTATGCGAGCCTGCCGGAAACCGCGTCTACAGCAACGACAATTCACCTGATTCATGGCGGTGAAGATCCGGTTATCGATCTGGCGCATGCGGTTGCGGCGCAGGAAGCGTTAATCAGTGCCGGTGGTGACGTGACGCTGGATATCGTGGAGGATTTAGGCCATGCGATCGACAATCGCAGTATGCAATTTGCCCTGGATCACTTGCGTTATACCATTCCGAAACATTATTTCGACGAAGCGCTAAGTGGCGGTAAGCCTGGCGATGATGATGTGATTGAAATGATGTAAAAGACAGATTACCTGGCCTGATAAGACGCGTGAGCGTCGCATCAGGCATCGTTCACCATTGCCGGATGCGGCGTTAACGCCTTATCCGGCCTACGGTTGAGCACTCAGCTTACTTCTTCGGTTGATCCTTTTTCGGCCAGTCGTCGTCATCGTCCCACTTATCGTTGAAATCACGATGCGGGGGAAGCTCCGGCTTGTTGGCGAGAAATTTCTTGTGGTCGACGCGCTTGAGATCTTTAATCACGTTCAGCAGGACGCCTACCAAAAAGACAATCACCAGAATCCACCAATATTTAGCCAGCCAGTCCATGCTTATTTCCTCTTGCAGAACCACTCATCAGGCGACGAGCTGTTCCATGATACGTTGATACATACGGGCAAGTAGCTGCAGGTCGGCAGCGTTCACACATTCATTAATTTTATGAATAGTGGCATTGACCGGCCCGAGTTCCACCACCTGCGCCCCCATGCGAGCAATAAAGCGCCCGTCGGACGTTCCGCCTGTGGTCAGTAGCTGCGGTTTAATTTCATTATAGTGCTCAACCGCGTTAACGACCGCATCCACCAGTTTACCGCGCGCGGTCAAAAATGGCTGCCCGGAAAGCCACCAATCCACCGTATAGCGCAGTTGATGTTTTTCAAGCAGGGCAAGCACCTGCGCTTTGATCATCTCATCAGTCAGTTCGGTGCTGAAGCGGAAGTTAAACTGCACAAACAGTTCACCCGGAATAACATTGTTACTGCCCGTTCCCGCCTGAATATTAGCAATCTGCATACTGGTCGCCGGGAAAAATTCATTGCCCTGATCCCACTCTATAGCCACTAATTCATTAAGGAAAGGTGCTGCGCGATGTACTGGATTGTCAGCCAGATGCGGGTAGGCCACATGCCCCTGAACGCCATGAATGGTAAGGTTGCAGGTTAACGATCCACGACGACCATTTTTCACCACATCACCAACCACTTCGATACTCGACGGTTCGCCGACCAGGCAGTAATCGAGACGCTCATTACGTGCCATCAACGCTTCGACGACTTTTACCGTACCGTTGTGGGCACTGGCTTCTTCATCAGAGGTGATCAGAAATGCCAGTCGCCCCGTATGGTTGGGATGTTGTGCGACAAAGCGTTCTGCCGCTACCACCATCGCCGCCAGCGAGCCTTTCATATCTGCCGCACCGCGCCCGAATAACATGCCATCACGAATGGTGGGTTCAAACGGCGGATTGATCCAACGATCGGCGTCGCCAGGCGGCACCACGTCGGTATGCCCGGCAAAGGCTAACGTTTCACCTTGCCCACGCCATGCCCAAAAATTCTGCGTATCGGCAAAGTCCATGCGTTCAACGGTAAAACCGATCGCCTGCAAACGTTCAATCAACAAAGCCTGGCATCCTGCGTCATCAGGACTCAGGGAAGGGCGGCGAATAAGCTGTTGTGTCAGCTCAATAACCGGGCACGACATAGACTACACCTCATGGAAAAATTGCTGATAACTGGAATCACTGAAACCCAGCAGCATAGGCTTACCAGGCGCGCAGAGCAATGGACGTTTGATAATTGAAGGCATTTCAGTCATTAATGCCGCCGCAGAGGCCGCATCGGTGATTTTATTGCGGGTGGTTTCGTCCAGTTTACGCCAGGTTGTACCACGGGTGTTCAGTAACGCTTCCCAGCCTAATTCGTTGATAAAACCGTTCAATAATTCGCTGTCCAGCCCATCGACGCGGTAATCATGAAAACGATAGTCGATGTTATAGGCTTCCAGACAACGGCGAGCCTTTTTAATGGTGTCACAATTTTTGATGCCGTAAAGTGTAACCATAATGAATCCTTTTTCGATCTATGAGAATAAATACTCATTTAAGGGTGAAAACATTTTGCCTGCAAATGATTATCAGGAAATATAACATTATCGAAGTATTCAAATTAACAACTATTAAATAATATTAAACATTTTTAACGTAAACATTAAGAATATTCATCTTGTTATCTGTCTGTATTTTAACCAGAATTAAATCAGTATTAGATGCCGTATGAATATCTCGAAATGTTGCTGTGTATCACATACAAATTATCACCGCAGGACCATAGTATTTACATAAGGTTTGTCCCCCGGAGGTAGTCATCGCAGCAATCGAGTAAATTAGCTTCACCACGGTATATTGTTTCCGTAGAATACCCATAATTATAAGAGAGGTTGTTATGATTGAACGTGAACTGGGGAACTGGAAAGACTTTATCGAAGTTATGCTTCGTAAGTAATTCCTGAGACAAAGTACAAACAGCAAGAACCCGCTGAGCAGGTTCTTAATCGGAAAGTTGAAAAAGGCGACACATTAGCATGTCGCCTTTTTTATTGCTTATTCCGGGCGCGGCTTCAGCGGGAAGCGGCGGCGCACCAGTACAAAGAACAGCGGCACGAAGTAAATAGCCAGAATAGTGGCCGAAATCATCCCGCCCATTACGCCAGTACCCACCGCATGCTGACCACCGGAACCGGCACCCGTGCTGGTTGCCATTGGCAATACGCCGAAGATAAATGCCAGCGAGGTCATCAGAATCGGGCGTAAACGCTGACGGCAGGCGTGGAGCGTCGCTTCAAACAGGTCGTGGCCTTTTTGGTTCATCTCGTTAGCAAACTCGACGATCAGGATGGCGTTTTTCGCCGATAAACCAATGACCGTTAACAGGCCCACCTGGAAGTAAACGTCGTTTTCCAGCCCGCGCATCCAGGTTGCCAGCAGCGCGCCGATAACCCCCAGCGGCACGACCAGCATTACCGAGAACGGCACCGACCAGCTTTCATACAACGCCGCCAGACACAGGAATACCACCAGCAAGGAAATGGCGTACAGCGCCGGAGCCTGCGCGCCGGAAAGCCGCTCCTGATACGACATCGCCGTCCACTCCAGACCAAAGCCGTTTGGCAACTGCTTCACTAACGATTCCATTATATCCATCGCCGTACCGGTACTGACCCCCGGTGCGGCTTCCCCAACAATCTCAACCGCAGAATAACCGTTATAGCGTTCCAGACGCGGCGAGCCAGTCTCCCAGCGTGAGGTCGCGAAAGCAGAGAAGGGCACCATGCCGCCATCTTTATTTCGGACATACCAGAGATTAATGTCATCTGGCAGCATGCGATACGGCGCAGCTGCCTGCACATAGACTTTCTTCACACGACCGCGATCCATAAAGTCATTCACATAGCTCGAACCCCAGGCGGTTTGCAGTGTGTCGTTAATATCGTCGATAGCAACGCCCAGCGCCTGAGCTTTACGCTGGTCGATATCAATCTGCAACTGCGGACTGTCATCGAGGCCGTTATGGCGCACACGGGTTAGCTCCGGGTTTTCCGCCGCCAGCGCCAGCAACTGGTTACGTGCTGCCATCAGCGCATCGTGACCTGCTCCAGCGTGGTCCTGCAACTCCATATCAAAACCCGCAGAACTACCAAGACCGCTAATTGCTGGCGGGCTGCTGGCGATAACGCGAGCTTCTTTAATCTTGTTAAACGCCTTTGTTGCACGCTCGATAATGGCAAACGAGGTGCCGGTCTTACTGTCGCGTTCGCTCCAGTCTTTCAGGCGGATAAACATTCGCGCCACGTTTTGCCCGTTACCCCCAGGGCCAGAACCAACGGTGGCAAACACCGACATGATGTTGTCTTTTTCATGGGTGAAGTAATATTTCTCGATTTGCTCAACGACTTTCAGGGTCTGTTGTTGGGTTGAACCGCTGGGCAATTGTACCGAGGTAGTAAACATGCCACGGTCTTCCAGCGGTAAGAACGACGTCGGCAAACGCAGGAACAGGAACACCATGCCGCCAAGCAGCAGGACATAAATCACAATCCAGCGCAGGCTGCGGTGGAGAATTTTCGCCACCCCTTTTTCGTAGCGTTCGGCGTTGCGGTTAAACATCTGGTTAAACCAGGCAAAAAAGCCTTTTTGCCCGTGATGCTCACCTTTTTTCAGTGGCTTAAGTAGTGTGGCACACAGAGCCGGAGTGAGGATCATCGCTACCAGTACTGACAGCACCATCGCCGCAACAATGGTAATAGAGAACTGGCGATAGATGGCACCGGTGGTGCCGCCGAAGAAGGCCATTGGTACAAATACCGCCGAAAGCACCATCGCAATCCCGACCAGTGCCCCCTGGATCTGCCCCATCGATTTACGTGTGGCTTCGCGAGGAGTGAGTCCTTCCTCACTCATAATACGTTCGACGTTTTCCACCACCACGATTGCGTCATCCACCAGCAGACCGATCGCCAGTACCATCGCGAACATGGTTAAGGTGTTGACGCTGTAACCGAAGGCGTAAAGTACGGAGAAGGTTCCCATCAACACCACCGGCACGGCGATAGTGGGTATCAGCGTGGCGCGGAAGTTTTGCAGGAACAGATACATAACGAGGAAAACCAGGGCGATAGCTTCCAGCAGCGTTTTCACCACGTCTTCAATGGAGGCTTTAACAAACGAGGTGGTTTCATACGCCACCTTGTATTCCAGTCCGTGCGGGAAGTACTGCGCCAGCTCGTCGAGACGATTGAGCACCAGCTCCCTGTCGCCATTTCGTTTGCGCCGGAGGCCAGTTTTACCCCCAGCCCGGAGGCTGGCTTACCATTGAAGCGGCTAAGATAATCGTATTTCTCCGCCCCCATTTCGACGGTGGCGACATCGCCCAGCCTTACCTCTGAGCCGTCTTGATTCACCCGCAAGGTGATATCGCGGAACTGTTCTGGTGTTTGCAGCAGTGACTGGGCGTTAATGGTGGCGTTGAGCGCCTGCTTATCGACGGAAGGTGTACCACCAAGTTGCCCAACCGCAATCTGCGCGTTCTGTGACTCAATGGCATCAGTGACATCTTTAGCCGTCATCTGGAAACTGTTGAGTTTCGCCGGGGCCAGCCAGATACGCATGGAATATTGCGAACCATAGGCATCGATATCCCCGACGCCATTCACGCGGCTTAACGGGTCCTGAATATTACTGGCAACATAATCGGCAATATCCTGTTTATCCATCGAACCATCGGTAGAGACGAAAGCAATGGTCAGAATATTGGTATCGCCGGTTTTACGCACCGTCACGCCCTGATTTTGCACCGCCTGCGGTAACTTTCGCATGGCTGATTGCAGCTGGTTTTGTACTTGCTGCACGGCTTCGTCCGGATCGGTGCCTGCTTTAAAACTTAAAGTGACAGATGCCTGACCGGTGCCACTGCTCTGAGATGACATATACATGAGATTATCGAGGCCGGTCATATTTTGCTCGATAACCTGGGGCACGGTGTTTTCCAGCGTCTGGGCCGATGCGCCGGGATAGTTAGCGGTCACTCGCACATTCGGTGGCGCGAGATCGGGGTATTGTTCAACGGGCAATGAAAAAATCGCCAGGGTCCCTGTCAGACACAACAGGATTGCCAGCACCCAGGCAAAAATGGGGCGATCAATAAAGAAATTCGCCATTAAAAGAGGACCTCGTGTTTCTGCGTATCGTTGTAGGCTTGACTTGCTTCACTGTAGCGGCAAGGTACGAGCCAATCGTGGAGAAAAAAAGGAGTTAATGTAAATTATCATGCCCTTTTATACTGAACCTTAAGTGCAAGTATTCTTTGGTCAGTAGGAGGCATTACATCAACTGACTTTCCTCACCCTCTGCAGAGCGAAAGCTAATACTCACTAACGTGCCGCCGCCGGAAGGTTGTGAAAAAGTCAGCGTCCCACCCAGCCGTTCCGCGCGTTCGCGCATGATATTCAGACCATAATGACCTTCGGGTTCTTTCGGTTCACCGATACCAATCCCGTTATCACGGATATAAACCGTGTGATTGCCGTCCGGCGCGGTGACGCAACTGACGGCGATTTCGCTGGCGTTGGCGTGCTTCATCGCATTCAGCACCGCTTCGCGAATAATTTGCAACAAATGCACCTGCATTTGCGCATCCAGCGCAAGGGTTGGCAGACGGCAGTCGAGGGTCAGTTTGGCGCTGGTTTGATTTTGTAACGTATCCAGCATTTCCCTCAACGCGGAGGGGAGATCCGCCTGCTGCAGCGTCAGGCGGAAAGTAGTCAACAGCTCGCGTAACTGCCGATAAGCATCATTCAACGCCTGGGAAAAATCGGCCATGATACTTTGTGCGGTGGCGTTATCTTCCGGTATCGAACGCTTCAGTAACGTCAACTGGATACGTAAGTAAGAAAGTACCTGAGCCAGCGAGTCGTGCAATTCGCGGGCGATGGTTGCACGTTCTTCCATCAACAATAACTGCTGAAAATGCTTCTGCGCCTGATTAAAGTACAAACCGCGTCCCAGCATCGACGAAACGCTGTTAAGCAGCGGTTCTGATGATGAAACGTGACTATTTTGCCAGTGCAGTTCGCCGTAAACCGTCTCTTGCATTGTCACCGGTAAAATCTGCATCGGCAATTCCGGGTTTGGTTGCCCTTCGCTAATCCGCCAGTTTTCACCGACATTTAACTCCAGATATTCAGCCGCTTCATTGTCGCGAACAATCTGCAAAATATGGCGGAAACAATGCACATCAATCTGACTTGTGTTCAGCGCCTGCGAACATTGATACAACACCTCCAGACGACGCTTGGCCTCGTGGAGATCGCGGGTCTTTTCTTCTACTGACGCCTCCAGCGAAAGGTACAATTTATGCAGCTCGCTCGACATCTGGTTAAAGGTTTTTGCAAGCAGACCAAGCTCATTCGGCAGACTGGTATCCAGCGGCGGCGAGTCGAACTGCCCGTGTTCAATACGTTGACTGGCGGTAACCAGCTGATTCAGCGGGGCAACCACCTGATGGCGTATACGGCGCAAAGTAAAAAAGACCAGCGTGAAAATACCGATACCGCCAGCCAGGGAAATCGCCACTACCAGCAGCATTTTGCGTTCAGCGTAGTGCTGTAAAGCCAGCACGAACAGGTCTATCTGATTAACATAATTATTAATATTGGCCTGATACCACGGCAAATCGCCCTTGCTGAGCCGATTATTCATCTCCAGCCAGTTGGCATTCAGATGCGCATAGCGAGTTTTTACTGCTTCTGGCACATACCAGACGTTGAGATTGGTTAATACCGGTGAATGCAGTGCCTGCTGAAACAACTGGCGATGTGCATTGAGTTGTGGACTGCCACTTTGCAAGTCGTAGCCCAGGCGGTAACTCTGCATACGCAGCGATCCGGCAATATTGATAGCCTCAGCGTCGCGCAAACTGCTCGCCAGAGTTAGCAGAGCGATACCCGTGGAAAGAATCGACAGCAGCACAATGTAAAAAAAGGCCCGGGCCAGACTGGCCGAGACGGGTCGTTTAACAATCACACGCGTCTTCTCCACAAAAAATCATTAATGTTCCAGTTCGCTGAAACGCAATTTAGTCAGTGATGGGATTATTTGAGCTGCTACAGTTTATAGCGAAATAGTTACTTATTCTGGGCACATGAACATTGCCGATTCCCCTGTAAGTCGGGTAATAACAACACTCATATAAAGAATAAGGTTTTTACAACCAAAAAAGAAGGTCGTTATGAATCGTTTTATTATGGCCAACAGTCAGCAATGTCTGGGTTGTCATGCTTGTGAAATCGCCTGTGTCATGGCTCACAATGATGAGCAACATGTCCTGAGCCAACACCATTTTCATCCCCGAATTACGGTTATCAAACATCAGCAGCAACGTAGTGCAGTGACCTGTCACCATTGTGAAGATGCGCCCTGCGCCCGTAGCTGCCCTAATGGCGCAATCAGCCACGTTGATGACAGCATTCAGGTCAATCAGCAAAAGTGTATTGGCTGTAAATCCTGCGTGGTGGCCTGTCCGTTTGGTACGATGCAAATCGTCCTGACACCCGTCGCGGCAGGAAAAGTAAAAGCCACGGCGCATAAATGCGACCTTTGTGCAGGGCGCGAAAACGGTCCTGCCTGTGTCGAGAATTGCCCGGCGGACGCGCTGCAACTGGTCACTGACGTCGCACTCTCCGGCATGGCGAAATCCCGCCGCTTGCGCACCGCACGTCAGGAGCATCAACCGTGGCATGCCAGTACCGCTGCACAAGAAATGCCGGTAATGAGTAAAGTCGAACAAATGCAGGCAACGCCCGCGCGTGGCGAGCCGGATAAACTGGCGATTGAAGCGCGCAAAACCGGTTTTGATGAAATTTATCTGCCATTTCGCGCCGACCAGGCACAACGGGAAGCCTCGCGCTGCCTTAAGTGCGGCGAGCACAGCGTTTGTGAATGGACCTGCCCGCTGCATAACCATATTCCGCAGTGGATTGAACTGGTGAAAGCCGGAAACATCGACGCCGCCGTCGAGCTTTCTCACCAGACCAACACCCTGCCGGAAATTACCGGACGCGTTTGTCCGCAAGACCGTTTGTGTGAAGGTGCCTGTACTATTCGCGATGAGCACGGCGCGGTAACTATCGGCAACATTGAACGCTATATTTCAGATCAGGCGTTGGCGAAAGGTTGGCGTCCTGACTTAAGTCATGTCACCAAAGTGGACAAGCGGGTGGCGATTATCGGGGCAGGTCCGGCAGGGCTGGCCTGTGCGGATGTTCTGACCCGCAATGGCGTGGCGGTGACGGTGTACGATCGCCATCCAGAAATCGGTGGCTTGCTCACTTTCGGCATTCCTTCTTTCAAACTGGATAAATCCCTGCTGGCACGCCGTCGGGAAATCTTCAGCGCGATGGGGATTCACTTCGAACTCAATTGTGAAGTGGGTAAAGATGTCTCTTTGGATTCGCTTTTGGAACAATACGACGCGGTCTTCGTTGGCGTAGGCACTTACCGTTCCATGAAAGCGGGTTTACCCAATGAAGATGCGCCGGGCGTTTATGACGCGCTGCCGTTCCTCATCGCCAACACTAAACAGGTGATGGGGCTCGAAGAGCTACCGGAAGAGCCGTTTATCAATACCGCCGGACTTAACGTCGTGGTACTGGGCGGCGGCGACACCGCGATGGACTGTGTGCGTACTGCGCTGCGCCACGGCGCGAGTAACGTCACCTGCGCTTATCGTCGTGATGAAGCTAACATGCCAGGCTCGAAGAAAGAGGTGAAGAACGCCCGCGAAGAGGGGGCCAACTTCGAATTTAACGTCCAGCCGGTGGCGCTTGAGCTGAATGAACAAGGTCACGTTTGCGGGATTCGTTTCCTGCGCACGCGTCTTGGCGAGCCGGATGCCCAGGGGCGTCGGCGTCCAGTACCGGTGGAAGGCAGTGAATTTGTCATGCCAGCCGACGCGGTGATTATGGCGTTTGGCTTCAATCCGCACGGGATGCCGTGGCTGGAGTCGCACGGTGTAACGGTAGACAAATGGGGCCGCATCATCGCGGATGTGGAAAGCCAGTACCGTTACCAGACCACCAATCCGAAAATCTTCGCCGGTGGCGACGCCGTGCGTGGTGCGGATCTGGTGGTTACCGCAATGGCAGAAGGACGTCATGCGGCACAGGGGATTATTGACTGGCTGGGGGTAAAATCAGTCAAATCTCACTGATAGCCTGCGCAGACAAACCCGACTTCACAGCGTAAGATAATTGTTCATTTCGCGCTGTGGAGTCGGTATGACGCAACAAATCACCCTCATTAAAGACAAAATTCTCTCCGATAACTATTTCACCCTGCACAACATTACCTACGATCTCACGCGCAAAGATGGCGAAGTTATCCGCCATAAACGTGAAGTTTACGATCGCGGTAATGGTGCGACGATCCTCCTGTACAACGCGAAGAAAAAGACCGTGGTTCTGATTCGTCAGTTCCGTGTCGCTACCTGGGTTAATGGCAATGAAAGCGGGCAGCTGATTGAAACCTGCGCCGGGCTGCTGGATAACGACGAACCGGAAGTGTGCATTCGTAAAGAAGCGATTGAAGAGACGGGCTATGAAGTGGGCGAAGTGCGCAAATTATTTGAACTGTATATGTCGCCAGGCGGTGTGACTGAGCTAATCCACTTTTTTATCGCCGAATACAGTGACAATCAGCGCGCTAACGCCGGTGGCGGTGTCGAAGATGAAGATATTGAAGTGCTCGAGCTGCCGTTCAGCCAGGCGCTGGAGATGATCAAAACCGGCGAGATACGTGACGGTAAGACGGTGTTATTGCTTAACTATTTGCAAACGTCACATTTAATAGACTGAAAAATAACAATAATATTTCGTTGTTTATTATTGGCTCAATCCGACAAATCCGATTGAGCCGCGCTACCTGCGCAACGAAGATACGACTTGTGCTGTTTGTTTGAACTTCTGGGGTCGTACCGTCCATGCGCTATCGCATTTTCCTTCTCTTTTTTTTCGCTTTGTTGCCGACGTCTTTGGTGTGGGCGGCACCAGCGCAACGGGCGTTTTCCGACTGGCAGGTCACCTGTAATAACCAAAACTTCTGCGTGGCGCGTAATACGGGCGATCATAATGGACTGGTGATGACCCTGAGCCGCAGCGCCGGGGCGCATACCGATGCCGTTTTACGTATTGAGCGCGGCGGATTGAAGTCGCCGGAGGCGTCAGAAGGGGAGATAGCGCCACGGCTGCTGTTAGATGGCGAGCCGTTGGCGTTAAGTGGTGACAAGTGGCGGATTTCACCATGGTTATTAGTAACCGATGATACGGCAACCATCACCGCGTTTTTGCAGATGATTCAGGAAGGGAAGGCGATCACCTTACGCGACGGCAATCAGACCATTTCGCTGAGTGGCTTAAAAGCGGCGTTGTTGTTTATTGATGCTCAGCAAAAGCGCGTTGGCAGTGAAACCGCGTGGATCAAGAAAGGGGACGAACCGCCGCTCAGCGTACCGCCCGCGCCTGCGCTGAAAGAGGTCGCGGTGGTTAACCCAACGCCGACGCCACTCTCACTCGAAGAACGCAACGATTTGCTGGATTATGGAAACTGGCGGATGAATGGTCTGCGCTGCTCGCTTGATCCATTGCGTCGTGAGGTGAATGTCACTGCGCTGACTGATGATAAAGCGCTGATGATGATTAGCTGTGAGGCAGGGGCCTATAACACCATTGATTTGGCATGGATTGTGTCGCGTAAAAATCCGCTGGCCTCGCGCCCGGTTCGGTTGCGTTTGCCGTTCAACAACGGGCAGGAGACGAATGAACTGGAACTGATGAACGCAACATTTGATGAGAAATCGCGTGAACTGGTGACCTTAGCGAAAGGGCGCGGATTAAGCGATTGTGGCATTCAGGCGCGCTGGCGCTTTGACGGTCAGCGTTTTCGCCTGGTGCGTTACGCCGCAGAACCCACCTGCGATAACTGGCATGGGCCAGACGCCTGGCCCACGTTGTGGATCACCCGTTAAACAAAATGGCGGGGACATGTAGGCCGGATAAGACGCTGTAGGCCGGATAAGACGCGTCAGAGTCGCATCCGGCAATCAGCGTCCGGCAATCAGCATCCGGCGATCACCATCAGGCACCTTTCACTCCCAGCACTTTATGCGCTTTTGCCACAATATTCTCGGCGGTAAAGCCAAAGAACGGGAACAGCTTATCCGCCGGAGCAGATTCCCCATAACCTGTCATCCCAACAATCGCCCCTTTCAAACCAACATACTTGTACCAGTAATCGGCAATACCTGCTTCCACCGCCACGCGAGCCGCAACGTTAGAAGGCAACACCGACTCCCGATATTCCTCATCCTGGGCGTCGAAAATATCAGTCGAGGGCAGGGAAACTACGCGTACATTGCGACCTTCTCCCGCTAATTTCTCTGCCGCTTGCAGGGGGATTTCCATCTCTGAACCGGTGGCAATCAAAATAATATCTGGCTTACCGCCGCTGTCTTTCAGCACATAACCGCCACGGGCAATCTCTTTTACCTGATCCGGCGTACGTTCCACCTGGGCCAGATTCTGCCTTGAGAGGATCAGTGCCGTCGGTCCGTTGTGGCGCTCAACCGCCAGCTTCCAGCCCACCGCCGCTTCCACCTGATCGCACGGTCGCCAGGTGCTGAAATTTGGCGTTAAGCGCAGGCTGGCCAGTTGCTCAACAGCCTGGTGCGTCGGACCATCTTCGCCCAGGCCAATTGAGTCGTGGGTATAAACCATAATCTGCCGCGCTTTCATCAGTGCCGCCATCCGCGAGGCGTTACGGGCGTATTCAACAAACATCAGGAACGTCGCGGTATACGGCACAAAGCCGCCGTGGTGCGCGATGCCGTTGGCTATAGCGGTCATGCCAAATTCACGCACCCCGTAGTGAATGTAGTTGCCCGCCGGATCTTCCTTCAGCGAAACAGAACCTTTCCAGATGGTCAGGTTGCTGGAGCCAGATCCGCCGAACCGCCGAGCAACTCAGGCAGCATCGGCCCGTAAGGCAGTATGACTTTCCGTGAGCCAGATGCTGGCCAACGTGGGATATTTAACGCGGGTTAACATCGTTGTCAGAGCCGCATGGGTGAGCTGTTGCTACACCCCGGTATTTCCACCACGGAGG